>SKSL01000221.1 GCA_007123015.1 Natronohydrobacter sp.
CAAGGCGGTCACCCTGTTGCAACCGCAGGATCCGGCCATCGGGTAGACGCACCAGCGCATGCCGCACCCCGGCTTGCTGGACCACAGCGATCAGCGCCACTTCATCCATGGGGATGCGCGCAGTCTGTGTGGCCATATCCAGCATGGATTGACCGGGGGGCAGCACATAGTGTCGGGTCGTGCGATCCTCGAAACTAAGCGGCAAGGGCGCGAAAGCATGGGTCAGAACTGCCCTTTCTTCTGGAGACGGCATAGGCGGTTTTGGGGATTTCAGGGCGCTCGCGGATGGGTCGGGACCTGTGAGAGCCGGGGCAGGGGTGTTGTCAACGGACAGACCGAAACAGCCGCGTGCCGGGTCATTGCAGGCCTCGACCCAGTTGCTGACAGCCAGAAGGGCTGCCAGACTGAAGATAAACGCAACTGCCAGTTCCAGCCAGAACGGCCGTGCCCGACCATGTGCAGGAACCGGGCGTAAGCTATCGGGCAGCTCCGCAATATGGCGACTGCGCGACGTTGATCGGTCCTTGTGGATAGTCCTCATCTGCATGCCCCTGTCCGGGTTGCCACGATAGCCTGACACTTAGCGGTAATCCATTGCCAATCTGTAAAGACAGCACGTGCCCGCGCCTCAGTAGCCTGCACTGCGCGAGACCTGATGGAGCAAGCCATCCCCGCGCAGAAGCCGCGCGATATTGGCGACGATGCTGCGCGCAGCAGAGGCGGGTCGCGTCGCGGCGGCAATATGCGGTGTGATGGTGATCTTCGGATGGGCCCAGAACGGATGCGCAGCGGGCAGGGGTTCTGTGCGGAACACATCAAGCGTTGCATGAGCGATCTGCCCGCGATCCAGTGCAGCCAGAAGTGCTGCATCCTCGATAAGCGCGCCGCGCCCGGGATTGATCAGCCGCAGCCCGGGCCGACAGTGCTGCAGGCGCGTGGCATCCAGCAGGTTTTCGGTGGCAGCTGTGTGCGGCAAGAGCGTGACAACGATCTCTGCGGTGCCTAGCACTCGGCGCAGACCGTCTTCGCCTGTGTGGCAGCGGATATCCGGCAGCGCTTTCGCCTGCCGCGACCAGCCATGCACCTGAAACCCCTGGGCCACAAGTGCTGTGGCGGATGCCTGCCCCAAAGCACCCAGCCCCAGGACACCCACAACCCGGTCGCGCGCCAGCGGGGGCGGGGTCGGCGCCCAGTCTCCCGGTTGCGCGCTCAGATGCGCGTCCATGCCCAGATGATAGCGCAGCACATGGCCGGTGACATATTCGATCATGCCCTGGGTCAGGTCCGGGTCCACCAGCCGCGCAAGGGGCTGTGTCAGTGTCGGATTGCCTGCGATCCGTTCCACCCCGGCCCAGAGGCTCAGCACCGCCTGACAGCGCGTGAATGGCGTGAAATCCTGCAAGGGACTGGCCGGCGCATAGATGATCAGGTCAACTGTGTCCGGCGCGGCATCGAGGACCAAGTCGGCGGCAATCCCGGCCTGATCGAGCCCGGCGCGCAAAAGCGGCTCATAGGTCGCGAAATCGCCCTCTCCGGCGGCAAACAGGATCGTCATGCTCATGACGGCAATCTTGCACGATGGATATGGGCGGATTGGACCAGACCGAAGCCAATCAACAGCACCATCATGGCCGATCCACCATACGACACCATCGGCAAGGGAACCCCCACGACAGGTGCAAGCCCCATCACCATGGCCATATTCACGGCGAAATACAGGAAGAAATTCCCCACCACTCCCATCACCAAAAGCGCCCCGAAACGGTTGGTGGTGCGCAGGACGGTCAGCAGGCAAAGCGCGCAGATCATCAGATAAAGCAGCAGGAGCGAGGACGCCCCGACAAAGCCGAATTCCTCGGCCAGCGTGGTGAAGATGAAATCCGTGTGTTTCTCGGGCAGGAAATTCAGCCGCGCCTGAGTGCCTTCCATGAAGCCGCGCCCGGACCAGCCGCCAGACCCGAGCGCGATCATCGACTGGTTGATGTGATAGCCTGCCCCCAACGGATCCAGCGTCGGGTCCAGAAAGGCGTCGATCCGGCGATACTGGTAATCTTTCAGCAATTGCCATTCCGTGCCGCGCGATTGCAGGACCGCAGTCACCACTGCAATGGCAGACCCGATCAGCGCTGCGAAATAGCCCCAATGCACGCCAGCTGCGAAAACCACCACGCCACCGCCTGCCGCAATCAGCATGGCCGTACCCAGATCGGGCTGGCGCAGCACCAGAAGCACTGGCACAAGGGCGATCAGGGTCGCCCCGATCACTGCCAGTGGATGGGAAACCTTTTTCAGGTCAAGCCAGTCATAATAGACGGCCAAGGCCATGATGGTGGTGATCTTGGCCAGCTCCGAGGGTTGCAGCCGCAACGGACCGATCACCAGCCAGCGTTTCGCGCCCATGCCGACTGTGCCGAAAAACTCGACCCCCAGCAGCAAGAGCAGCGTAATGATATAGGCCAGCCCGGCAATCGAGCGCCAGAACCACAGCGGCGTGAACGCGACCACGAACATCAGGACGAGGCCGATGCCGAAGCGCTTCATCTGGGGCTCGGCCCATGGGGTCAGACTGCCGCCTGCGATGGAATAGAGCATCACGAAGCCATAGCAGGCGACCATGATCAGCAGCGCGACAAGCGGCCAGTTCAGATAGAGCACCTTGCGCAGGCCCGCAGGCATCTGGCGCGTGTTGTATTCCAGATAGCTCATGCGCGGCTGAGCCTCAGATCCTCGGGGCGGTGCAGGCGCTCGCGCATTTCGTCCAGTTCAAACTGGATGCGGTTGCGTTGCGGGGCAGGATAAGCCGAGAGCGGCGGCATGCCTTCATTGAGCGCGGCCAGCATGATATCACGACCGATAGGGGCTGCGGCTGACGAGCCCCCGCCGCCATGTTCCACCACAACTGACACAGCGATGCGCGGATTATCGAGCGGGGCATAATTCACAAACAGCGCGTGGTTGCGCCGGTTCCAGGGCAATTGCTCTTGCCGCCGGATCCCGGACTCGCGTTCGGCGCGGCTGATCGAAAAGACCTGGCTGGTCCCGGTCTTGCCCGCCATGACCTGCCCATCTGCGACAACGCGCGAGGAATAGGCCGTGCCGCGGCGGTCATTGACAGTCTGGTTCATGCCTTGACGGATCAGGCGCAGCCATTCGGGGCGCAGATCAAGCTGCGCCAGCTCTTGATTGCCGCGGTCCAGCGGATCGCGGACCAACCTTGGCAGCACAGCCTTGTTCGTCGCCAGCCGCGCGGTCATGACAGCCAGTTGCAGGGGCGTGGTCAGCACGAACCCCTGTCCGATCGAGGCATTCACAGTATCGCCCACCCGCCAGGCTGCGCCACGATTGGCCTGTTTCCAGTCGCGGGTCGGGTTCAACCCAGCTGCGACCGAGGTAATCGGCAGATCATAGCGGATCCCCAGCCCCAGCCGTGTGGACATCTCGTTGATCTTGTCGATCCCGCAGCGCTGCGACATTTCGTAGAAATAGACATCGCAGCTTTCCGACAGGGCCGAGACCATGCCGACCCGTCCATGCCCGCCTCGACGCCAGCAATGGAACCTGTGGCCCGATATATCCATATGGCCCGGACAGAAGACAGTTTCACGACCATCAGTGACACCGGCGTCCAGCGCAGCAAGCGCTGTCACCATCTTGAAAGTCGATCCGGGCGGATACATGCCCTGCACGGTCTTGTTGACCAGCGGGCGATAGTCATTGTTCAGAAGTTCGTTGAAATCACGGCTGGAAATGCCGCGCACGAACAGGTTGGGGTCGAAACTCGGGCCCGAGGCGAGCGCCAGAATGTCGCCATTGCTGACATCCATGACGACCGCTGCCGCGCTCTGACCTTTCAGCCGTTCCAGCGCGAAATTCTGCAGCCGTGCATCTATCGTCAGATGGACATTGCTGCCCGGGGTGCCCTCGACCCGGTCCAGTTCGCGCATGACACGGCCGACGGAATTGACTTCGACCCGCTGCGAGCCCGCGCGCCCGCGCAGGCGGTCTTCCTGCATGCGTTCGACCCCGCTCTTGCCAATCTGGAAGCGGGGGATGAACAGCACTGGGTCGGGGCTGTCCAGCGCTTCCAGATCACGCTCGGACACTGGTCCGACATAGCCCACCACATGCGCTGTATCCGCGCGCAGCGGGTAATGGCGCGACATGCCCATTTCGGGCGTGACACCGGGCAGGGCAGGGGCATTGGCGGCGACGCGGCTGATTTCTTCCCAGCTCAGGCGCTCGGCAACTGTGACCGGGACAAAGGGGCGGTTGCGCAGCATGTCACGGCGCGCGCGCTCGATATCCTCTTCAGTCAGCGGGATCAGCTGTGCCAGGCGGCTCAGGACCAGATCGATATCGCCCGCATCGTCACGCTTGATGACCACGCGATAATTCTGCTCATTTCCTGCAAGGATGACCCCGTTGCGGTCCAGAATAAGCCCGCGAATCGGCGGCAGCAGGCGCAGATTGATGCGGTTTTCTTCTGCCAGCAGCCGGAACTGTTCGGATTGGTTCAGCTGCATGTCGCGCAAGCGCCATAGCATGCCACTGGCCAGACCAAGCTGCATCGTCCCAAAGACGAGCGCACGCCGGCTGATGGTCCGGCGGCTGAGTTCCTTTTCGCGATCTGTGCGTTTCATAGTTTCTGCCCCAGTGCATCCACTTCGCCGGTGGCCGGTTTGCGCAGCCCCAGGAAGAAATATGACGTGGCGACGACCGCCGGATAGGCAAGTACAGTGACGAGGAACTGGGTAAAGCTCAAGCCAAGCGGTTCGCGCGGCATGATCACAATCGCGAGCACTGTGCGATTTGCCATGAACATTGCCAACATGACCCCGGCCACCAGCGCATATTCATAGATGAAGGTGCTGCTGCGGAACTGGTCCGACCTGCGGCGCAGAAATTCTGTGCCCAGCAAGACGATCAGCGCCCAAAGACCTGGGGGGCGCAAGAGCAGGATATCTTCAATGAAAAAGAACACCGCGATGACCGGGGCAGGCAGCAGGTCCGGGCGGCGCAGCACGCAGGCCAGCGACAGGCACAGCATCACATCCGGCATCGGCAGCAGGAATGGCGCGATGTCCAGATCAACCGCGCCCCCTGATGCTGAAAGGCCCCCCGCATCCGTCCCGTAACTGCCAAGCGGCAGAAAGCGAAAGAACATCACCATAGCCGCCAAACCCAGATAGAGGCTGACAAAGATCAGTCTTTTGGTCTGGCGACGTTCAACCATCCCCAGTGCCTTCTGCAGGCTCGGACAGGTCTGGCAGGGTCGTCACCCCCTCGACCGGGGCGATCACGCTGCCTGAATCCGTGATCCGTTCGACCGGGCGCGAGCGCAGCACGCGCAGGAAATCAAGCCGCCCGTAATCGGCTGCGATCCGCACACGCTGGCGGCGGTCGCGCGTGACCACGACCTCGCCCACCAGCAGCCCGGCGGGAAAGACGCCGCCGTCATCGGAACTGACAACCCGGTCGCCCGGACGCAGATCATCGGGGGATTCCACGAATTCGAGAATGGGAAAGGGTGAATTGTCGCCAATCAGCATGGCGCGCTGGCCAGAGGGTTGCACAATCACAGGCACTGCACTCGCCGTGTCTGTCAGCAGCACCACGCGCGCGGTCCGTTGCCCGACACCTGCAATCCGGCCCGCCAGACCAAGCCCGTCCATCGCCGCCCAGCCATCCTGCACCCCGTCGCGCGCGCCCACATTCAACAGCACCGATTTGCGGAAGGGCGAGCCGCTATCGGCCATCACCACACCTGTGACATGGGTCAGTTGCGGGTCCAGCCGCACCTGGTTCAGGTCAAGAAGCTGCGCGTTCTTCTGCTCAAGCTGCAGCGCCGCTTCGCGCCAGGCCCGCATCTGCTGCAATTCGCGGCGCAATTCCTGATTCTGCTCGATGATCCGGGCATAAGAGCGAAAATCCTCGGCCAGGGTCGCGACATGGGCGACGGGCCGCATTGCCCAGTCGAATGACGGCACCACCCGGTCGATCACGGCCATGCGGAATTGTTCGACGCGCGGGCTGTCAATGCGCCAGATCAGGAAGATCAGCGCCAGCAGCACGACCATCACACCGATCAACACCCGTCTTAGCGGGCGAAGATAGTCCTGCTCATATCTGCGATCTTCGGCCACAGGAACCACCTTGCAGCGTCACGCGTCAGCTTTCGTAATCAATAGCATGACGCAGCTGTTTTTCGAATTCCAATGCCTTGCCGGTGCCGATGGCCACACAGTTCAGCGCTTCATCCGCCACTGAAATGGACAAGCCTGTCTGTTCGCGCAGCGCCAGATCCAGCTCACCCAGGAGCGCGCCGCCCCCGGTCAGCATCACGCCCCGGTCCACGATATCCGCAGCCAAATCCGGAGGCGTGGTCTCAAGCGCGATCATCACGGCTTCGCAGATCGTGGTCACTGTCTCGGCCAAGGCTTCGGCCACCTGCGCCTGAGTGATTTCGGCCTCCTTCGGAACCCCGTTCAACAGATCGCGTCCGCGCACCAGCATCGACTTGCCGCGCCCGTCATCGGGCATGCGCGCTGTGCCAATCGAACATTTGATCTTTTCGGCAGTCGATTCGCCGATCAGCAGGTTCTGGTTGCGGCGCAGGAAGCTGACAATCGACTCGTCCATCCGGTCGCCACCCACGCGCACGGAGCGCGCATAGACGATATCGCCCAGGGACAGCACGGCCACTTCGGTTGTCCCGCCGCCGATATCGACCACCATGCTGCCTGTGGGGTCGGTGATCGGCATGCCTGCGCCGATCGCCGCCGCGATGGGTTCCGAGATCAACCCCGCCCGCCGCGCGCCGGCTGAGAGCACCGATTGCCGGATCGCGCGCTTTTCCACAGGTGTCGCGCCATAGGGCACGCAGACAATCACTTTCGGCTTTGAAAACACTGTGTTGCGATGCACTTTGCGGATGAAGTGCTTGATCATTTCTTCCGCCACATCGAAATCTGCGATCACCCCGTCGCGCATGGGGCGGATCGCCTCGATGCTGCCGGGGGTGCGCCCGAGCATCAGTTTCGCATCCTCACCCACGGCCAGCACAGCCTTGCGCCCGTCTTTCGAGTGATAGGCCACGACCGAAGGCTCATTCAGGATGATCCCGCGCCCCTTGACATAGACCAGCGTATTCGCAGTACCGAGGTCAATGGCCATGTCAGAAGAGAACAGGCTGGGGAAGAAGTTCATGCGGGGTTCCAGTGCTCACAAGGACTACAGCGGCCTGGTAACAGGCCGCTCTTGGTTGCGCGCCTTATAGGGCGGGGATATGGGCGTGGTAAAGGGGGGCAAGCACCGCGCAGCCTGCCAATCACGCGACTCGGCGCAAGTTTGCGTGTGCCTGCGTCTCGCGCGGGCAGGCTGACCCTTCCGCACTGCCCTGTCTGGCCCCTTACCCTGCCGAACTCATGAGGGCTGAAAGATTGCCGCGATGGCGATGCAGCACCAGCCGGTTGAGCGCGTTCACATAGGCCTTGGCCGAGGCCACCACTGTATCCGTGTCCGACGACTGACCCGAATAGACCACACCATCCTGCATCAGCCGCACACTGACTGTGGCCTGCGCATCGGTGCCTTCGGTCACAGCATGGACCTGATAGAGTTCCAGCCGTGCCTCATGCGGGAACATCATCTTGACCGCATTGAAGGTCGCATCCACTGGCCCGTCGCCGGTGGCATCGACGCATTTTTCGTCACCGCCCACCAGCATGGTCAGCTCTGCTTCCTGCGGCCCTTCAGTGCCGCAGATCACCCGCAGCCGCTTGACCTGAAGATAGGAATCCGCATCCGCTGTGCTGGCTTCGGCCATCAGCGCGATCAGGTCATCGTCATAGACTTCCTTCTTGCGGTCAGCGAGGGCCTTGAAGCGCACGAAGACATCCTTCAACTGGTTGTCGCCCAGCTCATAGCCCAGTTCCGACAGTTTCGCGCGCAAGGCCGCGCGGCCCGAATGTTTGCCCATCACCAGATTGGTGGCCACCAGCCCGATATCTTCGGGGCGCATGATCTCGAAAGTTTCCTTGTTCTTCAGCATCCCGTCCTGATGGATGCCCGATTCATGCGCGAAAGCGTTCTTGCCCACCACGGCCTTGTTATACTGCACCGGAAAGCCCGAGACGGCCGCGACCATCCGCGATATCCCCATGATCTTCGTGGTATCAATGCCCGTGCGATAGGGCAGAATGTCATTGCGCACGCGCAGCGCCATCACGACTTCTTCCAGCGCGGTATTGCCTGCGCGTTCGCCCAGACCATTGATCGTGCATTCGATCTGACGCGCACCCGCTTCCACGGCCGCCAAGGCATTGGCCGTCGCCATGCCAAGATCATTATGGCAATGGGTGGCGAAAGTGATCTCATCCGCGCCGGGCACACATTCCAGCAGCATCGCGATCAGATCGGCACTTTCGCGCGGATAGGTATAGCCCACAGTGTCGGGAATATTGATCGTCGTGGCACCGGCCTTGATCGCGGTTTCCACCACACGACACAGATAGTCATGTTCGGTGCGCGTGGCATCCATCGGCGACCATTGCACATTGTCACACAGATTGCGCGCATGGCTGACTGTCTCATGGATGCGCTGTACCATCCCGTCGCGATCCAGCGCCGTGATCTCGCGATGCAAGGGCGAAGTGCCGATAAACGTATGGATCCGTGCGCGCGGGGCGTGTTTGACAGCTTCCCAGCAGCGGTCGATATCGGTGAAATTCGCCCGCGCCAGCCCGCAGATCACCGAATTGCGCGCATTCTTTGCGATTTCGCTGACGGCCTGAAAATCACCCTCCGAGGCGATGGGAAACCCCGCCTCGATGATATCCACGCCCATGTCATCAAGCAGGCCCGCGATTTCCAGCTTTTCTGCGTGGCTCATGGTCGCGCCGGGGCTTTGTTCGCCGTCGCGCAGCGTCGTGTCAAAAATCAGGACCTGGTCCTGGGGGGAAGCGGCATTTCTCATGGGATGTTCCTGTCAATCCTGGCTGCTTTTGTCTGATCACTCCGGGCGCATCTTTCCTCTGAGCGGCGCGCCCGACAGGGGACACGCTCAGAGGCCGCTAAGAAGCAGCAATCCGGACAGGCAGAGGTGAGATGCAGTGCAGGTCATGAGCTTGGGTATACTCAGGCCGCAGAAGCTTGAAAAGCCCTATCTTGAAAAGCCCTATATTGCAGCTCACAACCGCGTGGGCGTGGCGCTGTGGCTTGACTTCGCGCGCCCCCCCGCTCATGAAGCGCGCCAGACAGAGCAGGCAGGGGCATGCACGGATGAGCGCGATGGACGAGAAACAGGACGGGCTTTGGGAGAATATCAAGACGATCATCTATGCGCTCTTGATCGCCGGGCTGTTTCGCACGCTGTTCTTCCAGCCTTTCTGGATCCCGTCGGGCTCTATGAAGGAAACTCTGCTGATCGGGGATTTCCTGTTCGTCAACAAGATGGCCTATGGTTATTCCCGCTTCTCCTGTCCCTTTGCCATCTGTCCGATCAACGGCCGCATTTTCGGATCCGAACCTGAGCGGGGCGATATTGTCGTGTTCCGCCATCCCGGCACGGGCGCGGATTACATCAAGCGCGTCGTCGGGATGCCGGGAGACCGTGTGCAGATGCGCGATGGCATCCTCTATCTGAATGACGAGGCCGCCCCCCAGGAACCCGCTGGTGATTTTGTCGAGGTTTTCGCGCGGCAAGGCAGTGCCGGGCAATTCCCGCGCTGCGAGAATGCCCCGGTTGGCGAAGGCGGTGAGTGTCGCAAATCCCGCGCGATCGAAACCTTGCCCAACGGGGTCAGCTATCCGGTGCTGAACATTGTTGATAACGGGGCAGGGGACAACACACCCGTCTTCACTGTGCCAGAGGGGCATTTCTTCTTCATCGGCGACAATCGCGACAATTCCCTCGATAGCCGCATGCCGCGGCAGGTCGGCGGTGTCGGCATGGTGCCATTCGATCATCTGATCGGGCGCGCGCGACATGTCGTTTTCTCGGCAGAAGGGCGCTCGCTCTTCTTCTTCTGGACATGGCGCGGGGACCGTTTCTTCCAGAGGTTGCAGTGAAACTATCCGCCGATCTGAGCGCCTTTGCGGCCCGGCTCGGCCACGACTTCACGCGCCCGGAGCTTCTGCACCGGGCGCTCACCCATCCGTCCATGTCCTCGCCTGCGCGCCCTGACAACCAGCGTCTGGAATTTCTGGGCGACCGCGTGCTGGGGCTGGTGATGGCCGAAGCGCTGTATCAGGCCGATAAAAACGCCTCCGAGGGCCAGCTTGCCCCACGTTTCAACGCTCTTGTGCGCAAGGAGACTTGCGCCGAAGTGGCCCGCGCGCTCGATCTGGGAGCAGCGCTGAAGCTGGGCCGGTCCGAAATGCTTTCAGGTGGACGGCGCAAGGAAGCCATCCTTGGCGACGCGATGGAGGCCGTGATCGCAGCTGTCTATCTTGACGCCGGATTTGACGCTGCGCGCGCGCTCATCCTGCGCGAATGGGGCGACCGCCTGCACCGGGTCGACGCAGATGCCCGCGATGCCAAGACCATGTTGCAGGAATGGGCGCAGGCGCGTGGCCAGACCCCGCCACGCTATCTGGAGCGCGCTCGTTCCGGGCCAGATCATGCGCCGCTCTTCACCATCGAAGTGCAGCTTGACAGTGGCCAGACCGAAACTGCGCAGGCCGGGTCCAAGCGGCAGGCCGAACAACAGGCAGCCCGTATCCTTCTTCAACGGCTGGAGGCCGGAACATGAGCGACACCCCAACACGCGCTGGTTTCGTGGCGCTGATCGGCGAGCCCAATGCCGGAAAATCGACCCTGACCAATCGCATGGTCGGTGCGAAAGTCTCGATAGTGACCCACAAGGTGCAGACGACGCGCGCCCGCATCCGTGGCGTGGCGCTGGAAGGGCCGGCGCAGATCGTCTTCGTGGACACACCGGGCCTGTTCCGCCCGCGCCGACGGCTGGATCGCGCGATGGTTGCCGCTGCCTGGGGCGGGGCCGCCGATGCCGATATCGTCGTGCTGCTGGTCGAGGCGCATCGCGGGATGACAGACGGCACGCAAGCCATCATCGACGCGCTGAAGGATCGCATCAGCCCCAAACAGACTGTGGCGCTGGCCATCAACAAGATCGACCGGGTGAAGGCCGAAGCGCTGCTCGCACTTTCGGCCAAGCTGAATGATGCCTATCCTTTCGCGAAGACCTTCATGATCTCTGCCGAGAAAGGCCACGGGGTTGACGATCTGCGCCGCTGGCTGGCCGAAACCCTGCCTGAAAGCCCCTGGCTCTATCCCGAGGACCAGATCGCCGATCTGCCCATGCGCATGATCGCGGC
>SKSL01000283.1 GCA_007123015.1 Natronohydrobacter sp.
TTGATCCCGGCATGGGCGCAGCAGGCGCATTACTGGCACTGGCCGCCACGGCCCGTCACGCTGTGGCGGGCGCTCACGCCACCATGCCCGACCTGGTGGTCGGGCATGGTGTGCTGGGCCGCCTGATTGCCCGGATTGTCCTCGCCAGCGGTGCCCCTGCGCCGATGGTCTGGGAAGTGAACCCGGCCCGCCAAAGCGGTGCGACCGGCTATGAAGTCTGCCACCCCGATGACGACCCGCGCCGCGATTATGCTTGCATCATGGATGCTTCGGGCGCGGAAGGGCTGATCGACCAACTGGTCGGGCGGCTGGCGAAAAACGGCGAGCTGGTGCTCGCAGGCTTCTACACCAAACCGCTGCAATTTGCCTTTGTTCCGGCCTTCATGCGCGAAGCGCGGCTGCGCATCGCGGCAGAATGGCAGCCCGATGACCTGATCGCCACGCGCGATCTGATCGACAGCGGACGCTTGTCGCTGGACGGGCTGATCACGCATCACGCGCGGCCCGCGGACGCAAGCGCGGCCTATGAGACAGCATTCAGTGACCCTGACTGCCTGAAAATGATCCTCGACTGGGAGACCCACGCATGACCCTCGACATTCCCAACCTGAAGGATTTCGACCAACGCCTGCGAGACGAGGCGGCGGAAGAGCCGACACTGGAAGTGCCGCAGGCCGAGCCCACCAAGCACACGCAGATCATCGCGATCTATGGCAAGGGCGGCATCGGCAAGAGCTTCACGCTGGCGAACCTGTCCTGCATGATGGCCGAACAGGGCAAACGCGTGCTGCTGATTGGCTGCGACCCGAAATCCGATACGACCTCGCTGCTCTTTGCAGGCAAGGCGTGTCCAACGATCATTGAAACTTCGACCCGCAAGAAACTTGCAGGCGAGGAAGTGGCGATCGGTGATGTCTGCTTCAAACGCAACGGCGTTTTCGCGATGGAACTGGGCGGGCCGGAAGTCGGGCGCGGCTGCGGTGGGCGCGGGATCATCCACGGGTTTGAACTGCTGGAAAAGCTTGGCTTCCATGACTGGGATTTCGACTATGTGCTCTTGGACTTCCTGGGCGATGTGGTCTGCGGTGGCTTCGGGTTGCCGATTGCCCGCGACATGGCGCAGAAGGTGATCCTGGTCGGATCGAACGACCTGCAATCGCTCTATGTGGCCAATAATGTCTGCTCGGCCGTGGAATATTTCCGCAAGATGGGCGGCAATGTCGGTGTTGCAGGGCTGGTGATCAACAAGGATGACGGCACGGGCGAAGCGCAGGCTTTCGCCAAGGCCGTCGATATCCCGATCCTGGCGACGATCCCGGCAGATGAGGATCTGCGCAAGAAATCCGCGAATTATCAGATCGTCGGCACCTCTGCCAGCCAATGGGGCAGCCTGTTCGCCGGTCTGGCCGAACAAGTGGGCCTGGCCCCCCCTGTGCGCCCGGTGCCGCTGGATCAGGACGGGCTGCTTGGCCTTTTCGACAGCAAGGAAACAGGCGGCGATGTGGTGCTGGTGCCTGCGACGGATCAGGACATGCGTGGCAAGAACGCTGTGGAGAAAGTCTCGCTGGAAGTGGTGTATGACGATGCCTGAGGATTTTGGACATACGCGCGAGGGGGGCGCTGCCCCCCGGCCTGCGGCCTCCCCCCGGAGTATTTCAGGCAAGAAAATGAATGAGACTGTCTATGATGCGGCGGCCGATGCGCCTGTCGAGGCTGTTGTGGAACGTGACCTTGCGTCCGAGGTGAAAGCGGATGGCTTTGGTTGTCACGCGCCCGCCGAGCAGATGGAAGCGCAGGCGCGCGCGGCGGGGAATGGCGCTGTGCTGGACCAGTTCGCCAAGGATTACCCGACCGGGCCGCATGACAAGCCCGAATCCATGTGTCCGGCCTTTGGGTCGATGCGCGTGGGCCTGCGGATGCGGCGGGTGGCAACAGTGCTGAGCGGGTCCGCCTGCTGCGTTTATGGGCTGACTTTCGTGTCGCATTTCTATGGGGCGCGGCGCTCGGTGGGCTATGTGCCGTTCAATTCCGAGACGTTGGTCACCGGCAAGCTGTTCGAGGATATCCGCGACGCGGTGCACGATATGGCCGATCCCGAACGCTATGACGCGATCGTGGTGACGAACCTCTGTGTGCCGACCGCTTCAGGCGTGCCTTTGCGGCTATTGCCTAAGGAAATCAATGGTGTGCGGATCGTTGGCATTGATGTGCCGGGGTTCGGGATCCCGACCCATGCTGAAGCCAAGGATGTGCTGGCGGGCGCCATGCTGAACTATGCGCGCCAGGAAGTGGCCGCAGGGCCAGTGCCTGCGCCAGAAGCGGGGCGCTCGGACCGTCCGACAGTGGCGCTCTTGGGCGAGATGTTCCCGGCTGATCCGATGATGATCGGCGCGATGCTGGCCCCGATGGGCTTGGCCGCAGGGCCAGTGGTGCCGACGCGCGAATGGCGCGAGCTTTATGCTGCGCTCGATTGTTCGGTCGTGGCAGCGATTCATCCCTTCTATGCGGCCGCCGTGCGCGAGTTCGAGGCGGCTGGTCGGCCCATCGTGGGCTCAGCGCCTGTGGGGGTCGAGGGCACGCATGATTGGCTCGCCGGGATCGGGGACGCTTACGGCGTGCCTGCGGCCCAGATCGCTGCGGCGCAGAACGCGTTTCTGCCTGCGATCAAGGGTGCGCTTGCGGGCGCTCCGATCAAGGGGCGCATCACGCTCTCGGGTTATGAAGGCTCGGAACTGCTGGTCGCGCGGCTCTTGATCGAGAGCGGGGCTGATGTGGCCTATGTTGGCACGGCCTGTGCTGGCTCGCGCTGGAATGCCGCAGATCGCGATTGGCTGGAAGCGCGTGGCGTGGCAGTGAAATTCCGTGCCTCTCTGAGTGATGATCTGGCAGCCTGCGATGGTCTGGACCCTGATCTGGTGATCGGCACGACGCCCGTCGTGCAGCATGCCAAGCAGAAGGGCACGCCGTCGCTGTATTTCACCAA
>SKSL01000169.1 GCA_007123015.1 Natronohydrobacter sp.
CAGCGGGTCCCAGAAGCCGTCTGTGTTCAGCAGGAAAATCGGCTTCTCATGCAGCCCGATTTGCCGCCATGTCAGAACTTCGAAAAACTCATCCAGCGTTCCTGCGCCCCCTGGCAGCACCACAATCGCGTCGGAATTGGTGAACATGACTTTCTTGCGTTCATGCATCGTTTCGGTGATCACCAGCGTGCCCAGATCCAGCTTTCCGACTTCGAGCGCCATCAGGTGCGCCGGGATCACGCCGAAGACTTGCGCGCCCGCTGCCTGCGCTGCGCGGGCGACCTCGCCCATGATGCCGATATCGCCCGCGCCATAGACCAGCCGCCATTTGCGCGCAGCGATCATCTGTCCAAGCTGTTGCGCTGTGGTCGCATATGCATGGGACAGACCCGCGCGCGACCCGCAAAAGACACAGATCGAGGGACGAGGCAGGGACATGGCAGCACCTTGTTTGAATTTGCTTTGCCTCGCGCTACCGAGATTGCTAACCTCTTGCAAGCGCTGTGTTGTCCGGTCTGGCAGGCGCGCGCTGGGGAATCGGGATGCTGAAATATCTGCCCAAGGATGCCTTGGCCCAATGGGCCATCGGCGCGGTGGCTGTCGCAGGCGCTGCGTCCGTGGCTTATATTGTCGTTTTTCCACCCGATCGCACCCCGCCGGATCCCGACCTGCCGCGCCCCGACCTTCTCGTGATCGAGCCGGCCCAGATCGCGCTGCCATCCGAAGAACCCGCGCCCGATATGCGGATCTCGATGGCCCCGATGGTGCAAGATCTCGCACCGCAATTCGATCTGGTCCGGGTGACCGATCTGGGCGATGTGCTGATCGCCGGTCAGGCCCCTGCCACCAGCGCAGTGGCGGCCTTGATCGATGAGATGCGGGTTGCACAGACAGTCAGCAGCCCGGCCGGAGAATTCGTTCTGATGTTCGCGGTCGATCCTGCGCCCATGCCGCGCGTGCTGGAACTGGAAGTGCGGCTGCCCAGTGGCGACCGGATCCGTTCGGTCGATACGCTGATGCTGGCCCCGAGCAGCGCGGCGCTTGCGGCTGCGTCCGGTGATCCGATGCAAGCCCCGTCTGGTACTCTGCGCGCAGTCGATGTCGCCCCGCTTTTTCCGCCGCCTGATACGCCCGCTGCGCCGCAGGTGGCCGAGGCCGCGCCCGCACAGGATGATATCGCGCCCGACGCGCAGCGCGCCCCTCGCGAGGACCCGCCTTTGCCCGAGCAAACGCCGCTTGCGCTGCTGGTCCGCCCCGACGGGTCCGTGCAGATGCTGGGCGCGCCGGATCGCGTGCCGCGGCCGGATGCGGCGGGCACAGTTCGGATCGATTCCGTGACCTACGACGCCGAGGGAGAAGTGTCAGTCAGTGGGCACGCTTCTGCAGGGGCCGCAGATCTGCAAATCTACATCGACAATCAGCCGATCCTGCGTGCGCGGGCCGAAGCTGATGGGAATTGGCAGGCCCAGTTGGCGGGCATTGAGCGCGGTGTCTATCAGCTGCGCGTCGATGAGTTGGACGCCGCCGCGCAAGTCACCTCGCGCGCCGAAATCCCCTTCGAGCGCGTCACTCCGGAAATCGCGCGCGCGGCCACAGGCCCTCAGGCGCTGATCGTGCAGCCGGGCAACACGCTCTGGGGCATGTCCGAGGATCAGTTTGGCGATGGGCGGCGCTACATGCGGATTTTCGAGGCCAATCGCGCGCAGATCCGAAACCCCGACCTGATCTATCCTGGTCAGGTCTTCATCATGCCAGAAAGCGCAAACTGAATGCCATGAGGTGAGAGGCTGGACAGCGACCCGAACGGGACATGCTGCGGCTGCTTCCTTCCGGACCTGACCGGGTTGGCAAGGCGTTCGCCCGCGCCAACCTCTCAATGAGGCAGATAAGCGTTTCGGGCAGGCTTTGCAAGCGGCCCTTCGCGCAGGCTTTGCAGTTTCGCCTGCGCGGCGTTTGGCCTAGACAGGGGAGCAGCGGGCAGAGACGCGCAGGCAAGGAGCAGCATCCGGCATGGCCAAACGCGGCTATCATCACGGCAATCTGAAACAGGCGCTGGTCGACGCGGCGCTGGCGCTGATCGCCGAGAAAGGGCCGCAGGGTTTCACCATGGCGGAAGCGGCCAAGCTCGCTGATGTCTCTGCAGCGGCCCCGTATCGCCATTTCACGGGCCGCGATGAGCTGATCGTCGAATTGTCACGGCAGGGATTCGAGCTTTTCGCCGATTTGCTGGAATTTGCCTATCGCGATGGCCAACCTTCCCCTTTGGCCGCGTTCGAGGCCGTCGGTCGCGCCTATCTGGCCTTCGCGCGGCAGCATCCCGGTCATTATGTCGCGATGTTCGAATCCGGGATCTCGCCCAATGCCTCGCGCGATCTGGCTGCGGCCTGTGCACGCGCGAACAAGGTGCTGGTGCGCGCGGCGCACGATCTTTCGCAACGCTTGCCGCCTGATCGCCGCCCGCCCACCGAAATGTTCGCAGCCCATGTCAGCGCCATGAGCCATGGTATCGTCGCGCTTTACGCGCGCGGCGCCCCTGGTGCGCGCGGGCCGTTTGCGCCAGAGGATCTGCTGGAAAGTGGTATTGGGATCTATCTGCGCGGGCTTGGGTTTCTGGAGCCGGACCAGTAATTCCGCGACTGCGGTTGACACTTGCGCTGACACTGATCCTGATCCTGATCCTGCAAGATAGGGACATCGGACGCCCATGGTGATCGCTTGGCAACGCGGTCTGCTCTCGTCTGCGGAAATGCCGGACGCGGCGTCGCTGAGCATCACGGCCAGCACATCGCAGGCGCGCGACAGCATGCAGCGCTTGTATCACACCGGGAAAACTGGCTTTCTGTCCCTCCAAATGGGAGCTTCATCACATGGCACGCACAGTCACCACAACGCTTGGCGCAGCACAGGTCAGCATCATCACGGATGGGGCCGTGACTTTCACCCCCGATCTGTTCCCCGAAACGCCCGAGGCCCATCTGACAGCGCTTCTGGGCGATGATCCTGACGCGCAGATCGAGACCAATTTCAATGCTGTTCTGATCCGTCAAGGGGATCGCGTGATCCTCGCGGATGCAGGCCCACGCGATCTTTTTGGTCCTACTTGCGGTTTTCTGCCCGAGGGTCTTGCGGAACTCGGTGTGAGCCCGGATCAGGTGGACACATTGCTCGCCACGCATCTGCATCCTGACCATGTCGCCGGGATGATCACCCCCGACGGGCAGGCCGTGTTCCCCAGGGCCACGCTGCATGTCACCGATGCAGATCGCGCCTTCTGGTCAGAGGATACCAATTTCTCCGGCGCGCTTGCGGGCATTGCGGACTGGGCAAATCTGGCGCAAGCCGTGCTCGCGGCCTATGGCGACCGGCTCGAAACTCTCGCAGATGGCCAGGACGTCGTGCCCGGCCTCACCGGCATCGCGCTTCCGGGCCACACGCCGGGTCATTTTGGCTGGCGGCTCGACAGCGAGGGCGCGAGTCTGATCCATGTTGGCGATATTGTTCACGCGCCTGCGCTGCAGATCCCCGATCCCGAAGTTGGCATCAGCTTCGATCTGGACATGGCCACCGCCCGCAAGACCCGCAAGCGCCTGCTCGACCAACTGGCAAGCGATGGCACGCTGTTTACAGGTGGGCATTTCCTGCACCCGGCCTTTCATCGCGTAAAGCGCCATGGGCAGGGCTACGCGCTCGAACCAGGTATCTGACGCGCGCCCATGCACGCGATGTAATGCCCCCTGACATTTTCTTGCATCAAATACTCTCGCCGAAGGCAGCGGGCCGCCAGGCCCGCCACCCCGCCGACACGCGAAACCCAGCTGCCATTCGTCGCTCAAAATCTGACAGCAGCGCATCTCAGCCCGCCCTGGTCTAGTCCTCCAGCATCCAGATCCCGTCTGGAAAAAAGGCATGAAAGGCGAAAGCAAAGGGCACATCATGGGCCAGATCGCGCCCGGCTGCGTCGCGGACGCGCACAGTGCCCACCTCGCGCCCCGCGCTGATGTCGCGGCTGTCCAGCGCCGAGGCCTGCCCCTCATGCCAGTTCAGCACCACACCCGCTTCGCGGATCTCACCTGCTGCGCGCAGTCGCGCATAGGTCCAGGCGCGGTTGCCGACGCGGACAACCCGTTCCAGCGGGTTGATCCCATGCGGCGGGTCCTCTCCCTGATACAGGAAAGGGCGCGCCGCAGTGTCGTAATTCACATAAGGATTGGACCCATAAGCGCGTGGCCACTCGGGTTCCTCCATCACCAGCCCGTCCGGATGGGCCGCGCGAAACTCTGCCCAGCTTTCCATCCAGGCGGGAAGTTGATGCAGCGCCACCCCCATATGATCGCCAATGACTGCCTTGCCGATGGCTTGCTGCCACCAGCTTTCGGTTTCGCGGTCATACATGATCATGTCAGAATGGCGCAGCTTGCCCGAGACGCCGAAGGTGTGACGTTGCCCATTCACGCGCGCCTCGAACACCATTGCCGAATTGCACAAGGGGCAAAAGGTTACCGCAATCGGCACATCGTCAACGACGTCATTCACGATCTCATGCCACATCAGATAGCGGATCGGATAGGCGCGGGCCGGGCCGTGTTCGGGCGCATAGGCCAGCACGGGTTCGCGCGCGCCCAGTCGCGTTTCACTGGCCGCGCTGCGCATCTCAGGGGTCCAGATGGCCGGGATGCCATCCTTGGGCGGACCGCCCGAGAGGATCTCGCCAAAGGGGACTGCGGCACGGCTGAAATCCGTGTTGGGCCATTCAGCACGCCATTGCGCAGGATCAGAAAGGGCAGGGCTCAGAGCGGCCAAGAGCAGGCCGCATGCAACGAAAACATGGCGCATGATTGGACTCCTGTTGCAGGTCACGCTCTACCATACGCTGTTCGCCGCGTAATGTTACTAACGGTCGCGCTCAGAAGTCGATTGCGATGCCCTTTTTCTCCCAATCGCCGTAGCGCACTGGCTCTGGCCCCTTACGCCCGCCCAGTTCGACCGGGCGCGCGACCTTTTCAGCTGCCGCGCGCCGGGCGTCGGCTTCTTCCAAGGCGCGGCGGGCAACCTCTGGCAGGGCGGCGCGGCGCTCGGCTTCGCTCTGGGTGTCTGTCTCGTCGCTCATGGGTCTTGTCCTTGCCTCTCGCTATGCACTGATATACCGCGCGACTGCCACAGGACAAGAACTGCCATGCCGCAACCCCCTTCACTCGCTCCGCGCATAGCCGCGATGGACCTGATCGCCACAGTGATTGGCATGCGCATCGGACTGAGCGAGGTGCTGGCTCGCCCTCCCGACAGCTTCCGCAACCTCACCCCCGAGGGCCGTGCCCGCGCGCAGCGTCTTGCGCTGGAATGTTTTCGCCAGCATGGCCGCGCTGACACGCTGTTGCGTCGTCCCCTGCGCAAGACCCCGCCCGAACCTGTGCTCTGGGTGCTGCGGCTTGCCGTGGTCGAGATGCTGGCCCTCGGGGCGCCTGCACATGGCGTGATCAATGATGCAGTGGACCTGGTGCGGCGCGAGGAATTTCCGAAACTCGCGGGGCTGGCCAATGCGGTCTTGCGGCAGGTGGCCGAGGCTGGCGGCTGGGACTCGACCCCGGTTCCGCGCTTGCCGGGCTGGTTACGCGGCGCTTTGCAAAATGCCTATGGCGCGAAGATCACACAGGCCATCGAGGCCGCGCATCAGCGTCCCGCACCGCTGGACCTGACCTTGAAAGGCGCAGTTCCGCCGGGGTTGGACGGCGATCCGCTGCCTACAGGCAGCCTGCGCCTGCAGGATGCAGGTCAGATCACAGCACTGCCGGGCTATGCCGAGGGCGCATTCTGGGTGCAGGACGCAGCCGCGGCGCTGCCCGTGCAGGCGCTGGGCGATGTGGCAGGCTTGCGCGTGCTTGACCTGTGCGCGGCACCCGGCGGCAAGACGATGCAACTGGCCGCGCGCGGTGCGCAGGTCACAGCGCTGGATATTTCCGACGCGCGCATGGTGCGGCTGCGGGAAAATCTGGCGCGCACGGGACTGCAGGCCGAACTGGTCACGGCAGATGCGCTGGTCTGGCGGCCTGAGCAGCCATTTGATGCAATCCTGCTCGATGCGCCTTGTTCGGCAACGGGCACGCTGCGGCGTCATCCCGAATTGCCGCTGATCCGCAGCCGAGAAGAGGTGAAAGTGCTGCAATCCCTGCAAGCCGCGCTTCTGGACCGCGCGCTGGACCCGGAACAGGGCCTGATCAGGCCCTCTGGGCGCGTTGTCTATTGCACATGTTCGCTCTTGCCGTCGGAAGGCGAAGACCAGATCGCGCGCGCATCGGGTCGCCATAAGGCGCGATCTGTGCCGATTGAGCTGCTTGGCATGCCGCCTGAGGCGCAGGTCGCGAACGGTCTGCGCATGCGGCCCGATTTCTGGGCAGAGCATGGCGGGATGGACGGGTTTTTCATCGCTGCTCTGCAGCCTGTGGCCTGAGCGCCGCGCCGCGCCGCCGTGGCGTGCATGTGGCTTGCCGGACCCGCTA
Organism: Natronohydrobacter sp.; assembly: GCA_007123015.1. GTDB lineage: Bacteria > Pseudomonadota > Alphaproteobacteria > Rhodobacterales > Rhodobacteraceae > Roseinatronobacter. The sequence continues at coordinate 6,495 of SKSL01000169.1, forward strand.
GATATAGGTATTCCAGACCCCAAGAGCGCAATATCCGCAAGCCCCCGCGCGAGAGCCCCTGTGACCGAGCCCAGCCCCTCTGGAACCACGCCTGTCCGGCTGATCGACCGCCTGCTGGTGCGCTGGTGCGCCGCGCGCAGCAAGGGCAGCGCGCTGATCTCTTACCCCGAACCGCGCATGATCGGGCAATTCGCGCGCGGGCGGCAGATGCTGGCGGGCAATTTCCTGATGGCGGGCGAATTGATCACCTCGCTCGAGCGCGTTCCGTTTCAGGCCAGAACGCCTGACGCGATTGACGCCCTGCATGGGTTCGAATGGCTTGATCATCTGGCCGTTGTAGGGGATCCGCCTGCGCGGGCGCTGGCGCAAAGCGGCGTGCTGGACTGGATCGCGCAATATGGTCGCGGGGCCGGACCGGGCTGGGTGCCGGGGCTTGCCGGGCGGCGTGTGATCCGCATGATCGCCCACGCGCTGTTTCTGATGCAAGGCTGCCCCGCACAGGATCAGGCCGCGATCCTGCACAGCATTGCGCTGCATGCGGCCTACCTGTCGCGCCGCGCCGCCCGCGCGGCCCCCGGCTTGCCCCGGATCGAGGCCCATGTCGGCCAGCTCTACACTGCTCTCGCACTGGAAGGGCAGTCCGGCACAGTCCCGGAGGTCTCGCGCCTCTTGCTGGTCACATCCAGAAAGCTGATCGCGGATGATGGCGGGATCGCCGCGCGCAATCCCGAAGATCTGTTGCACATCTTCGAGCTTTTGATCTGGGCAGCACAGGCGCTGGCCGATCTGAACCAGCGCCCGCCTGAGGATTTGCTTGCCCTGCTCGACCGCATGGCAGGCGCGCTGCGCGTCCTGCGCCATGCGGATGGCGGGCTGGTGCGGTTTCAGGGCGGCGGGCGCGGTGCAGAGGGTGTGCTCGCACAGGCCCTGAGCACGCATGACCAGCTCAGCACCACACGCCTTGGCCCTGTCGGTGATGCGGCCATGGGTTATGTTCGCCTTGCGGCTGGGCGCTGCACAGTGATCGCCGATGCGGCCCCACCACCGATTGCTGCCGCACCTGCGCAGGCGCATGCCTCGACACTCGCTTTCGAGCTGACCTCGAATCGCCGCCCGCTGATCGTGTCCTGTGGCGATGGACGGGCCTTCGGGCCGGACTGGCACCGCGCCAGCCGCGCGACTGCCTCGCATTCCACCTTGGCCTTTGAGGGCTATTCCTCGTCGCGATTCGCGCTGCGCAGTGCAGTGCGGCCCGAACTGGCCGAAGGACCGCGCCATGTGGGCGTCGAGTTTCGCCATGCCCCGCACAAGCGCGCGGTTGCCTTGTCGCATGATGGCTACCTTGCCAGTCACGGGCTGGAGCATCTGCGCTATCTGGACCTGTCAGCCGATGGGCGCGTGCTGAGCGGGGCTGATACGCTGGTCGCCACCACGCGCGCAGACAAGGCCCGCTTCCGCGATGTGCTGGCGCGCTCGGGCGGGGCAGGGATCCCTTTCGCGCTGCGCTTTCATCTGCACCCAGAGGCCGAATCCTCGCTCGACATGAATGGCACAGCCGTGTCAGTGGTGCTGCGCTCGGGCGAGATCTGGGTGTTTCGCGCCGAAGGGCTGGAAATGGCGCTCGCGCCGTCGGTCTATCTGGAAAAAGGCCGCCTGAAACCACGCCCCAGCCAACAGATCGTGTTGTCCTTGCGGGCGGTCAGCGATACGACGCAGATCAACTGGAGCATGGCCAAGGCGCAAGAGACACCGCTTGCGCTGCGCGATCTGGAACAGGCCGATCCGCTGGCCGTGCCCAACCTGTGATCTGACCCAAGGAAAAGACATGACTGACCTTGCCCCATTGAAACGCGCGCTGTTGTCTGTGTCGGACAAGTCTGGCCTGATTGACCTTGCCAAGGCGCTGGCGGCCCGCAAGATCGAGTTGGTCTCGACTGGTGGGACAGCGCGGGCGCTGCGCGAAGCGGGCCTGAGCGTTCAGGATGTCGCGGATCTGACCGGCTTTCCCGAAATGATGGATGGCCGCGTCAAGACGCTGCATCCGGGCGTGCATGGCGGGCTTCTGGCCTTGCGCGATGATGAAGCGCATGTCGGCGCGATGCAGGCGCATGGGATCCGGGAAATCGATTTGCTGGTGGTGAATCTGTACCCGTTCGAAGCGACTGTCGCGCGCGGGGCCGATTATGCCGAGGCTGTCGAGAATATCGATATCGGGGGCCCTGCAATGATCCGCGCTGCGGCCAAGAACCATGCTTTTGTCACAGTGGTCACAGACCCCGAGGATTATCTGCCGCTGCTCTCGGAACTTGACGCGCAAGAGGGCCAGACCCGGGTGGCCTTTCGCCGGACTCTTGCGCAGCGCGCTTATGCGCGCACTGCCGCCTATGATGCGGCGGTGTCCACATGGATGGCGGGCGCGATTGGCGTACCCGCACCGCGCCGCAGGGCTTTTGCCGGAACGCTCGCCCAGTCGCTGCGCTATGGTGAAAACCCGCATCAGGCAGCAGCATTCTACCGCGATGGATCAGATCGGCCCGGAGTGGCGACCGCGACGCAGCATCAGGGCAAGGAGCTGAGCTATAACAATATCAACGACACTGATGCCGCCTTCGAGCTGGTGTCAGAATTCCTGCCCGCCGATGGCCCTGCTTGCGCGATCATCAAACATGCCAATCCCTGCGGCGTGGCGCGCGGGGCGACACTTCTGGAAGCCTATCAGCGCGCCTATGATTGCGACCGCACATCGGCTTTCGGCGGGATCATTGCTGTAAATGGCCCGCTGGATCTGGCCACAGCGCAAGCGATTACCGAGATTTTCACCGAAGTCGTGATTGCACCCGGCGCGAACCATGACGCGATTGAACATTTTGCATCGAAAAAGAATCTGCGCCTGCTGACCACACCCGGTCTGGCGAATCCCGCGACAGGGGGGCTGGTGTTCAAACAGGTCTCTGGCGGGTTTCTGGTGCAGGATCGCGATACGGGTCTGATCACGGCAGACGATCTGCGGACTGTCACCAAACGCGCACCGACAGAGGCTGAGCTGGCCGATCTGCTCTTTGCCTGGAAAGTGGCCAAGCATGTGAAGTCGAATGCGATCATCTACGCAAAGGACGGCGCGACTGTGGGTGTGGGCGCGGGCCAGATGAGCCGGATCGATTCGACCCGCATCGCGGCCCAGAAAGCCCGTGACATGGCCGACGCGCTGGGCTTGTCCGCGCCCTTGACGCAAGGCTCGGTTGTTGCATCGGACGCGTTTTTCCCCTTCGCGGATGGGCTTCTGGCCGCTGCCAAGGCCGGTGCGACGGCCATCATCCAGCCCGGCGGATCCATGCGCGATGCGGATGTGATTGCGGCGGCAGATGCGGCTGGTCTGGCGATGGTCTTCACTGGCCAGCGCCATTTCCGGCACTAAGACGATGCGGTTCGCGGTCGGAACCTTGGCGCTGACCCTGATCGCGGATCAGGCCAGCAAATGGTGGGTCATCGAGCGCATGGCGCTCGACCAACGGCTCTGGATCCCCGTGTTCGACCCTTATCTGGTCTTCGCGATGGCATGGAATCGCGGGATCAATTTCGGTCTGTTCGGCACGGATAGTGAGCTGATGCGCTGGTTTCTGATCGGTCTTGCACTGGTGATCTGCGCTGTGGTCTGGGTCTGGGTGCGCCGTGAGGGCGCGACACGGATGATGCAGACAGGTGCCGGACTTCTGATCGGGGGCGCGCTCGGGAATGTGATCGACCGTATCCGCTGGGGGGCTGTGGCGGATTTCATCAACATGTCCTGTTGTGGTTTCCAGAACCCCTATTCGTTCAATATCGCGGATGCGGCGATTTTCGCAGGCGCTTTCGTCTTGATCCTGTTTTCGGGGCGCGATACCGCGACAGGGACCAAAGGCTGACGCGGTAGCAGGCCGCCCGAGTTCTGAGGGTGGAAACCCGACAGCAGGACGTGACGCGGGCCTGTGAATAGGCTAAAGCTGATCGCGCGGTGGAACCGGAAAGGGGGCTCGGATGGCAGTCAGACAGGTGATCTTCGCCACTTTGGGCGCAGCAGCTCTGGCGCTTTCGGCCTGCTCGGATGCCGAGAATCCGATCCTGATGCACGCGGCCGCGCAGGAACGCGGGCCTGATGAATTCTCTATCCTGCCCACGCGCCCGCTGGAAATGCCGCCCAGCCTGTCCGATTTGCCCCCGCCCAATCCGGGCGGTGCGAACCGTGTGGACCCGCAACCCATGGCCGATGTCGCGCGTGCGCTCGGGGGTAATCCGGCCGCAGCTACAGCGCCGGGCGCTGTGGATGGTGGAATCGTCAATCATGCCAGCCGCTTCGGACGTGATGCAGGCATCCGTGAACAGCTTGCAGCCGAAGATCTGGCGCATCGCCAACGCAATCGGGGTCGCGTGCTGGAGCGGGTCTTCTCAGTGAATGTCTATCACAACGCTTACGAGCATATGTGGCTCGACAAGCAGGCCGAACTTGCCCGGTGGCGTCGCGCTGGCGTGCGCACCCCCACGGCACCGCCCCCGGCCGAGTGAGAGGCGACCGCGCGTGAGTTGACCTTGCGCAATCCGCGCTATCCTCTGCCATGCGGTATTTCGCCGCGAAAGGGAGGATAACAATGCATAAACTTATTGCGGCCTCGGTCGGCCTGATCTTTGCCGGCGCGGCGGCGTTTTCCGAAAGCCACAGCCACAGCCA
>SKSL01000091.1 GCA_007123015.1 Natronohydrobacter sp.
CCGCTGCTGAACATGGGCTGAGCTATGTGGGCCTTGATGGCGATATCGGCTGCATCATCAACGGCGCGGGTCTGGCGATGGCCACGATGGACATGATCCAGCTGGCAGGCGGAAGCCCTGCGAATTTCCTCGATATCGGCGGGGGGGCCAGCCCTGAGCGCGTGGTTGCGGCGTTCCGGACCGTGCTGACCGATCCCAATGTCTCGGTCGTGCTGGTCAATATCTTCGCCGGGATCAACCGCTGCGACTGGGTCGCCGCAGGTGTGGTGCAGGCGTATCGCGAATTGAACCTGACCTTGCCTGTCGTGGTCCGTCTGGCCGGAACGAATGTCGAGGAAGGCCGCCGCATCATCGACGACTCCGGCCTGCCGCTGATTTCCGCCGACACCTTGGCGGATGCCGCCAGCACCGCTGTCAATGCCCGCCCCCGCATGGCCGCTTGAAGGAGCACGATCATGGCAATTCTCATTGAAAAAGACACGCGCATCATCGTGCAGGGCATGACGGGCCGCATCGGCAAGTTCCATGCCGAGGACATGATCCGCAATGGCACCAATGTCGTGGGTGGCGTCACGCCCGGTCGCGGCGGCGAAACTGTGCTGGGCAAGCCCATCTTCAACACAGTCTCCGAGGCCGTCGCGGCAACAGGCGCGGAAGCCAGCCTTGTCTTCGTCCCGCCACCGGGTGCCGCCGATGCGATCATGGAATGTGCCGAAGCAGGGCTGAAATTCGCGGTCTGCGTGACCGATGGCATCCCGTCGCAGGATATGATGAAGGTCAAGCGCTTCCTGCGCCGCTTCCCGGCCGCACGCAAGATGCGCTTCATCGGGCCGAATTGCGCCGGTGTCATCTCGCCCGGTATCGGCTTCATGGGCATCATGCCCCCGCATATCTACCTGCCGGGGCGCGTGGGCATTGTGGGGCGCTCGGGCACGCTGGGCTATGAGGCCGCATCGCAGATGAAGGCGCTGGGCATTGGCGTGTCCACTTCCGTCGGCATTGGCGGCGATCCCATCAACGGGTCCAGCTTCAAGGATATTCTGGAACTCTTCGAGAATGACCCGGACACCGATGCGGTCATGATGATCGGCGAAATCGGTGGCCCGCAAGAGGCCGAAGCTGCCGCCTATGCGCGCGATCACATGACCAAGCCGGTCGTGGCCTATATCGCGGGCCTCTCGGCCCCCAAGGGCCGCAAGATGGGCCATGCTGGCGCGATCATTTCGGCCTTTGGCGAAAGCGCGCAAGAAAAGGTCGAGATTCTGTCGGCTGCCGGGATCACGGTCGCGCCCACTCCATCCGCGATGGGCGAAACCATCGCGCGTTTGCTTGGTGTGAAGGAAGCCGCATGAGCAAATCAGAAGGCCCGATGCAGGGCGAAGCCGCCACTCCGGAACAGGCCCAGTCCTGGGTCGGGCGGGTCGAGACCCGAACCGGAGCGGTCAGCCCGGAATTCGCAGGCATGGTCATGGGGGCGCTGGGGCATCCAGCCGCCCCCCAACCGCCGATACACACAGGCGCATCTTTACCGGTGCTCTGGCATTGGGTCGCCTTTCCCGAATTCGTGCCGATCTCTGAAATCGCGACCGACGGACACCCCAAGCTTGGCGGCTTCCTGCCCCCTTTGCCCTTCAACCGGCGCATGTGGGCAGGCGGCAAACTTGCGTTCAAGGGCCGCTTTGCCGTGGGCGAGGCGATCACCAAACGCTCGGAAATCCTGAGCGTTGATTTCAAGACCGGCAGCACGGGCGACATGGCCTTCGTGCGGGTGGGCCATGACCTGCGCGGGGAAGGCGGCGCGCAGATCCGCGAAGAGCAGGATATCGTCTATCTGCCCATCCCCGAAAAATTCCGCGCGCCGCGTGCCATCCCCGCGCCCGAAGCCCCGATTTTCAATGAACGGGTCGAAGTCGGCCCGGTCCGCCTGTTCCGTTACTCGGCCGCGACCTACAACGCGCACCGCATCCACTACGACCGCGACTATGCGCGCGAGACTGAGAAATATCCCGGTCTGGTCGTGCATGGCCCGATGCAGGCGACGCTGCTGATGGAAGCGGCCATGCGCCATACAGGGGCCACGCCTTCGCGTTTCAGCTTCCGCGGTGTGCATCCGATGTTTGACGGGCATCTTCATCTACAAGCCGAACAGGACGGCCCGACCGCCCTGACACTCTGCACTGTGGCCCCTGAAGGCCATCAAGGGCTGCAAGCCCGCTTTGAATGGGAGGATTGAGATGGGTATTCTGAACGGTATGCGGGTGGTCGAAGGCTCGGCTTTTGTCGCGATCCCGCTCGCGGGCATGACACTGGCGCAGATGGGCGCAGAAGTGATCCGCTTCGACCGGATCGAAGGCGGCCTTGACGCACAACGCTGGCCCGTCACGCAGGACGGACAAAGCCTGTTCTGGGCGGGGCTGAACAAGGGCAAGAAATCCGTCGCCGTCGACATGAAATCGCCGCAGGGACGCGAGTTGATCACCCGGATCATTACGGCCCCCGGCGATGATGCGGGGCTGTTCCTGACCAATCTGCGCGTGCGCGGCTGGATGGACCATGAAACGCTCTCGCGCCACCGCGAGGATCTGGTCATGGTCGCGCTTCTGGGCGACCGGCATGGGCGGCCCGCTGTGGATTACTCGGTCAACCCGAGCCTCGGCTTTCCGGATGCGACTGGCCCCGAAGGATCGACTGATCCTGTCGCCCATGTCCTGCCCGCCTGGGACTGCATCGCGGGAAATATGGCCGTGACCGCACTTCTTGCCGCCGAACGCCACCGTTTACGCACGGGCCAAGGGCAGGAAGTGCTGTTTTCGCTGAAAGATGCAGCCGCGGCGATGCTGGGCAATCTGGGCATTATCGGCGAGGTTACAGTCAACGGCACCGACCGCCCCAAATACGGCAATGCGCTCTATGGCGGCTATGGGCAGGATTTCATCTGCGCCGATGGCAAACGCGTGATGGTGATCGGCCTGACCGACCGGCAGTGGCGCGGCCTGGTCAAGGCAACCGGCATGGTCGAGGACATCGCGGCGCTGGAGCAGCGTCTCGGCGAAAGCCTGTCCCATGAAGGCGCGCGGTTCCGCCACCGCGCGGCCATCACCGAAACCCTCGCGCCCTTTTTCGCGCGCCACCGGGTCGAGGATTTCGCCAAGGCCTTTGACACTGGTGGGGTCACATGGTCGCAATTCCGCAGCTTCGCGCAGGCCGTGCATGAAGACCCGGATCTCTCAACCGACAACCCGATGTTCCAGATGCTGGAACAACCCGGCATTGGCACTTATCCCACTCCGGCCTCTCCGCTCAGTTTCTCGGAAATCGCCCGAGCGGCGCCGCAACCGGCCCCGGCACTCGGCGCGCATACGGAAGAAGTGCTCGCCGATGTGGCGGGCCTGTCCTCGGGCGAAATCGGCACCCTGTTTGACACTGGTATCGTGACAGGACCGCGCTTGAACGGGGTTTTTACCAAAGCCGCTGAATAGTCGGCAGCATCCCAAAACCCCGCGCGTTTCAGCCTGTCACCACCCCTTGGTGACAGGTTTTTCTTGTTTTGACGATCTTTCAGCAGGATTGACGCCCCGACGCGCCTGTCCATGGCGCGCCATGTGTCATATTACTGTCATGTCACAGCGGTAAAGCTAAACAAAAAAGGACACTTCACATGAAGCCGCATACGCTTTCTGCCTTTGACCGCGATCTTGAAGCCATCCGTCTGGCTGTCCTGAAAATGGGTGGGCATGTCGAAACGGCGATCCTGAATGCCGCCCAGTCGCTCGACACGCGTGACGAGGAACTGGCCGCACAGGTCGTCCAGGGCGACAAGACCATTGACCAGGCTGAAGAAGACATCAACGCGCAGGTTGTCCGCCTGCTGGCCCTGCGCCAGCCCCAGGCCGATGACCTGCGCAGTGCTGTCGCCGTCATGAAAATGGCGGGTGAGCTGGAACGCCTTGGCGATTACGCCAAGAACATGGCCAAGCGCGTACCTGTGCTGAATCAGACCCCGATGATCGACGGTGCCGAACGCGCCCTGCGGCGTCAGGCGCGCATGGTCGGGCAGATGCTGAAGGACATGCTGGACGCTTTCGCGCGCATGGATTCCACACTCGCGCGCGATGTGATCAGCCGCGATATCGAAGTCGACGAGATGACCAATGCCCTGTTTCGCGAATTCATCACGCATATGATGGAAGACCCGCGCAATATCACGCCCTGCCTGCATTACGTCTTCATCGCCAAGAATATCGAGCGGATGGGCGATCTTGTCACCCATGGCGCAGAGCATGTGATCTTTGTCGCCGAGGGCAAACAGGCCGAGGCGCGGGAAAAGGGCAGGTCCACGGCTACAATCGTGGCCCCGTCAGAGTGATGCTGGACATGAACACATCTGACCAGCCCTTGGTCCTGATCGTCGATGATGAGCCCGCGCAACTGGCGCTGCTCAGTTACAACCTGAAAGCGGCCGGGTTCCGCATCGCCACGGCCAAGGATGGCGAAGAAGCTGTGCTGGCAGTTGAAGAACAAGGCCCGGATGTCGTGCTACTGGACTGGATGCTGCCGCGCCTGTCAGGGCTGGAAGCCTGTCGGCAGATCAAGGCGAGTTCTGTCGGGCGCGGATCCGCCGTCATCATGGTCTCGGCCCGGTCCGAGGAAACCGACCGCGTGCGCGGTCTGGATACAGGGGCGGATGATTATATCGTCAAACCCTATTCGGTGGCCGAACTGATCGCGCGCGTCCGGGCCAATCTGCGCCGTGTGCGCCCTGCTGTCGCCGGGCAGGTGCTGGAATATGGCGATATCCGGCTTGACACGGACAGCCACCGGGTCACCCGCGCAGGTCAGAGCCTGCATCTGGGGCCCACTGAATACCGCCTGCTCGGCGCGTTCATGGAACGCCCCGGCAAGGTCTGGACGCGCGAGGCGCTGCTTGACCGGGTCTGGGGGCGCGATGTCTATATCGACACCCGCACTGTCGATGTCCATGTCGGGCGTCTGCGCAAGGCGCTCTGCGTGCAGGGCGGGGCAGATCCGATCCGCACAGTGCGGGGCGCAGGCTACGCGATGGGTTAAGCGCTTAGGCTGCCCCGCGGCCCATTGCCCCGGAGCCCAGCCGCGCTTCCGTGACCCGACCCAGGGCCAGGGCGACCGCGCCCTGCGCCCAGACCAGATCGCCCCAGGCGTGAATCTCGACTTTCACGGGCGGGCGCGCGCCTGTCAGGGTCATGGCCTGCATTTCGGCCAGAACTTCGCGCGCGTAAAGGTAGTCATATTGCATCCGCCCGCCTGACAGGATGATCACTTCCGGGTCGAACATCTGCGCGACATTCGACAGGCCCAGCGCCAGATAACGCCCGGCGCGGCGAAAGATCGACAGAGCAGCCTCATTCCCGCGCCGCGCCTCGGCGAATAATTCTTCAAGCAGCGCCAGAGGGCTTTCCGACCGGCTTTCATGCTGATCCAGCGCCGTCGCAGCTTCGCGCGCGAGTGCATAATCGGCGACATAGGCTTCCAGACAGCCGCGCTTGCCGCAGCGACACAGCGCACCGTCCAGTTGCACCTTGGTATGGCCCAGCTCCATCCCCATCCCGCGCGCGCCCCGGTAAAGCTGGTTGAAGAGCACCAACCCCATGCCCACCCCATGCTCGATCGTGACGACCGCGAAATCCGACTTTCCGCGCCCGCCCCCAAACCAGAGTTCCGCCAGCGTCAGCAGATTGGCGTCATTGTCCAGATAGCAGGGCACACCCAGCGCGGCCTCGAATTGCGCGCCAAGGGCCATGGCAGGCGCATCGAGCATCGGCGACCAGGGCACATTGCCCGTGGCATAATCCACCATCCCGGCCATGCCGATCCCAATGCAACTGACCCGATGCCGCGCCATCCCCTGCGCGGCCAGAAGCTGGTCGATCAGCGCGCGGGCCTCGGCGATCAGCACAGCGGCGCTCTTGCGGTGTGGGCGCGTGGGCAGGCTGAGTTCCGCCAACTGCTGCCCGGCGAAATCGCTCAGGACCGCTGTGTGGCGCAGATCGCCCAGCTTGATGCCGATCACATGACAGGCTTCTGCCGCGACTTGCAGACTAACCGGGGGCCTGCCGCGACCAGTGCGCGGGGCTTCGGGTTCCGGAAGATCGGCATCCGCCGTTTCACGCAACACCCCTTCCGCGATCAATTCCCCTGTCACGGCACTGACCGAGGCCGCACTCACCCCCAGCGCCCGCGCCATATCCGCCCGCGTGGTGCTGCCTTGGGCGCGCACATATTCGAACAACACTTGCCGCAAGGGCTTTTGCAGGGCTGCGGGCAGATGCGCCACATCGCCCGAAAGCGGACCACAGCCTGGCAGGACGCTTTGCATGACCAAGCCCACTGGCCGGGATTCCCCTGACGACATTCAGCCCCTCCTGGATGATTAAATTCGACAGCCTAACAAATAAAGCCGTGAAACGCGCAGTATGGCAAGATTAATTCGTTTCTGAACCTGAAAACAGGCATGAATACCTTCTCAGATCTGAAATTTAATTTGACAGCCTTAAAATATATGCCATGCTGCGACGATCTGGCGGCCTTCAGAGCCCGCTCGATCATGTTCAGGGAGGAACATCATGAACAAACTACTCAGCGCGGCTGTGGCCGCGACCATTGGCTTCAGTTCTGCCGCATGGGCAGACTCGCTGACCATCGGCGTCAGCTGGTCGAATTTCCAGGAAGAGCGCTGGCAGACGGATGAAGCCGCGATTCGTGGCGCTCTGGATGCAGCAGGCGCGACCTATGTGTCTGCCGATGCGCAGTCATCGGCGTCAAAGCAGCTGTCCGATATCGAAAGCCTGATCGCGCAGGGTGTGGACGCGCTGATCGTTCTGGCCCAGGACGCCGCCGCCATTGGCCCGGCTGTACAGGCCGCCGCTGACGAAGGCATCCCGGTCATCGCCTATGACCGTCTGATCGAAGACAGCCGCGCCTTCTACCTGACCTTCGACAATGTCGAAGTCGGTCGCATGCAGGCCCGCGCTGTGCTCGAACAGCAGCCTTCTGGCAATTATGTCATGATCAAGGGCTCGCCCACTGACCCCAATGCCGATTTCCTGCGCGGCGGCCAGCAAGAGGTGCTGCAGGCAGCAATTGATGCAGGCGACATCACCATTGTCGCGGAAGCCTATACAGATGCCTGGCTGCCGGCCAATGCACAGCGCAACATGGAACAGATCCTGACCGCGCAGGATAACATGGTCGATGCTGTGGTGGCCTCGAATGACGGAACAGCGGGCGGGGCTGTGGCTGCGCTGACCGCGCAGGGGATGGAGGGCATCCCGGTTTCCGGTCAGGATGGCGATCACGCGGCGCTGAACCGCATCGCATTGGGCACGCAGACGGTCAGCGTCTGGAAAGACGCGCGCGATCTGGGGCGCGCTGCGGGTGAAATCGCCGTCGCGCTGGCCGGCGGCACAGCGATGGCGGATATCGAGGGAACAGAAATGTGGACCTCGCCGGGCGGCACAGACATGGTCTCGATGTTCCTGGAACCCGTGCCGATCACAGCAGATAACCTGTCGCTTGTTGTCGATGCAGGCTGGATCAGCCAGGAAGCGCTCTGCCAGGGCGTGAGCAGCGGCCCGGCGCCCTGCAACTGATCACGGCCGACTGAACCGGGGCGCGCGGCACAGGGCCGCCGCCCCTCTCGACCCGCCCTTTCTGGCAGGATACCCCATGACCAGTTCCGACACTGACCGCGCCGCAAGCGGCAAAACACCCGCACGCCCGAAGCTGACTGATACGCTGGAACTCGATACGCGCCTGCTGGGCATGATCGGGGCCTTCATTGCGGTGCTGGTCGTGTTCAACCTGTTGACAGACGGGCGCTTTCTGACCCCGCGCAATATTTTCAACCTGACCATCCAGACAGTCAGTGTAGCGATCATGGCCACGGGCATGGTCTTCGTCATTGTCACGCGCCATATCGACCTGTCCGTGGGGGCCTTGCTGGCGACCTGTTCGGCGGTCATGGCGATGATGCAGACGGCCTGGCTGCCGCAAGTTCTGGGCCTGCCGCTGGGTCACCCCATGATCCCATGGCTTGCCATTGCAGCAGGCATATTCGCAGGTGCCGCGATCGGGGCATTTCAAGGCTACCTGACCGGGTATCTGTTCATTCCAGCTTTCATCGTCACGCTGGGGGGCTTGCTGGTCTGGCGCAACACGGGCTGGTATCTGACCAATGGCCAGACCATCGGGCCGCTCGACCCAACTTTTCAGATGTTTGGCGGCATCAATGGCACTTTGGGCGCATTCTGGTCCTGGGTGCTGGGCATTGTTGCAACCTTGGCCGCGCTCGCTGCCCTCTGGGCCAAGCGCCGCGACAAGCTGCGCCATGGTTTCGCGGTCAAACCGCTCTGGGCCGAATTCGCGCTGGGTGCGATCATCGCAGGCGCGATCCTGGGCTTCATCAAGATCCTGAATTCCTACGAGGTCCCCGCCGCCCGCCTGCGCCGCGAATTCGAAGCCCGCAGCGAGGTCATGCCCGAAGGCTATACGGAAGTCTACGGCCTGCCGATATCCGTGCTGCTTTTGATCGTCGTCGCGGTGGTGATGACCGTGATCGCGCGCAAGACGCGGCTGGGCCGCTATATCTTCGCGGCGGGCGGCAACCCACAGGCGGCAGAACTCTCGGGCATCAACACGCGCCTGCTGACGGTCAAGGTCTTCACCATCATGGGGGTGCTTTGCGCCATCTCGGCCGTGGTCGCCTCGGCGCGTCTGACCAATCACTCCAACGATATCGGCACGCTGGACGAATTGCGCGTCATCGCAGCAGCCGTCATCGGTGGCACTGCGCTGGCAGGGGGGCTTGGCACGATCTACGGCGCGATCCTTGGCGCGCTGATCATGCAATCGCTGCAATCGGGCATGGCGATGGTCGGTGTCGATGCGCCCCTGCAGAATATCGTCGTGGGCTCGGTGCTGGTACTCGCCGTGCTGATCGACATCATCTATCGCCGCCGCACAGGGAAGGGCTGAGCCATGACCCCGCTTGTCGATATCCGCAACCTTTCGATTGCCTTTGGTGGCGTGCAGGCCGTCGATGATGTCTCGATCAACCTCTATCCCGGCGAGGTCGTGGGACTTCTGGGCCATAACGGCGCGGGCAAATCCACGCTGATCAAGATCCTTTCGGGCGCATACAGGGCCGATAGCGGCGAGATCTGGATCGACGGCAAGAAGGCCACGATCAACAGCCCCCGCGACGCCCGCGCCTATAATATCGAGACGATCCACCAGACCCTAGCTTTGGCCGACAACCTGCCTGCGCCTGCGAACCTGTTTCTGGGGCGCGAGTTGCGCACCATGTTCGGTTTTCTGGATGACAGCCGCATGGAATCGGAAACCCGCAAGATCATGGCCCGCCTGAACCCCAATTTCCGCAAGATCGCGGAACCGGTCAGCGCGCTCTCGGGCGGTCAGCGGCAATCCGTGGCCATTGCGCGCGCAGTCTATTTCAACGCGCGTATCCTGATCATGGATGAACCGACGGCCGCCCTGGGCGTGCATGAAACCAAGATGGTCGCGGATCTGATCAAGGAGTTGAAGGCGCAGGGGCTTGGCATCTTCCTGATCAGCCATGACACGCGCGAGATGATGGAACTTTGCGACCGTGTGTCGGTCATGAAAAACGGCCAGTTGATCGGAACCGAGCGGGTCGAGGATGTGACCGAAGACGACATCCTGTCGATGATCATCATGGGCAAGAAACCGGAAAAGGCCGCGTGATGTATCTTGGACTTGATCTTGGCACCTCTGGCCTGAAAGGGCTGGTCATTGATGCAGGCGGCGCGGTGGTGGCGGAAGCCAGCGCCCCCCTGACTGTGGCACGCCCGCATCCGGGCTGGTCCGAGCAAGACCCTGGCGACTGGATCACGGCAGCACAGACTGTCTTGCGTGAGCTTGGCGTTCAGATCGACATGGCGGCCATTGCGGCGATCGGGCTGTCAGGCCAGATGCATGGCGCGACGGTGCTGGATGCGTCTGACAGGCCCCTGCGCCCCTGCATCCTGTGGAACGATACCCGCGCGCATGCGGAGGCCACTGCGCTGGATGAAAACCCGGAATTTCGCGCAATCAGCGGCAATATCGTTTTTCCGGGCTTCACCGCGCCCAAGATCAACTGGCTTTTGTTCAACGAACCAGAGGCCTGGGAACAGATGGCAATGGTGCTTCTGCCCAAGGATTACCTGCGGCTCTGGCTGACGGGCGAGCATGTGTCGGACCTGTCGGATGCCGCAGGCACAAGCTGGCTGGATGTGGCCGCGCGCGACTGGTCAGATGTGTTGCTGGCGCGGATGGATCTGGCGCGGACCATGGTGCCAAGGCTGGTCGAGGGCTCTGCCCCCTCTGGCGGGGTGCGCGCGGCCCTTGCGCAGGAATTCGGACTGCGCGCGGGTATCCCGGTCGCAGGCGGCGCAGGTGACAATGCCGCAACGGCCATCGGCCTGGGGGTCGCGCGGGGGGGACAGGGGTTTGTCAGTCTTGGCACCTCTGGCGTGCTGTTTGCTGCAACAGACGGTTACGCGCCTGCGCCAGAAACGGCTGTCCACACATTCTGCCACGCCCTGCCCGACACATGGCACCAGATGGGGGTGATCCTTGCGGCCACCGATGCGTTGAACTGGTTCGCGCGCCTGAACGGCACCAGCCCTGCTGATCTGACCGCCGACCTTGGTCCGCTGCAAGCCCCCGGACATGCGTTGTTCCTGCCTTATCTGGGGGGCGAGCGCACGCCGCTCAACAGCGCCAGCATACGCGGCGCGTTGATCGGGCTGGACCATGCGACTGACCGAGACGCCGCAACCCGCGCCGTGCTCGAAGGTGTGGTCTTTGCGCTGAAGGATTGTCAGGACGCGCTGGCCGCCACCGGCACCAAACTCGACACGCTGATCGCCGCAGGCGGTGGCGCGCGCTCCGACTACTGGCTCTCGGCACTCGCCACCGCGCTCGATCTGCCCATCCTTGTCCCGCAAGCAGGCGATTACGGTGCTGCGCTTGGGGCCGCCCGGTTGGGACTGATGGCCGCAACTGGCGCGCAAACCGAGGCCATGCCGCTCCCCCCCATCGCGCGCGAAATCGCGCCTGTGACCCCGCTCACCCCGGCCTTTACTGACGCGCATCAGCGCTTCAAGGCCGC
>SKSL01000253.1 GCA_007123015.1 Natronohydrobacter sp.
ATACATGGGCACCAAGCGTTTCGGCCTTGATGGCGGGGAAGCGGTGATCCCGGCGATGGAGCAGATCATCAAGCGCGGCGGCGCGCTGGGTCTGAAGGAAATCGCAATCGGCATGCCACATCGCGGCCGTCTGTCGGTGCTGGCCAATGTCATGAGCAAGCCTTACCGCGCGATCTTTAACGAATTTCAGGGCGGCAGCTTCAAACCCGAAGAAGTCGATGGCTCGGGCGATGTGAAATATCACCTTGGCGCATCGTCCGACCGTGAATTCGATGGCAACAAGGTGCATCTGTCGCTGACTGCGAACCCGTCGCATCTGGAAGCGGTCAACCCGGTGGTGCTGGGCAAGGTGCGCGCGAAGCAGGATCAGATGAATGACGCGGAACGGCGTCAGGTCATGGCGGTGCTGCTGCATGGTGATGCCGCTTTTGCAGGTCAGGGTGTGGTTGCCGAAGGCTTTGGCCTGTCAGGGCTGAAAGGGCACCGCACAGGCGGGACGATGCATATCGTGGTCAATAACCAGATCGGGTTCACCACGGCCCCGCATTTCTCGCGCTCTTCGCCCTACCCCACGGATATCGCGCTGATGGTAGAAGCCCCGATCTTCCATGTGAATGGGGATGACCCGGAAGCCGTGGTGCATGCGGCCAAGGTCGCGACCGAGTTCCGGCAGAAATTCCTGAAAGACGTCGTGCTCGACATCTTCTGCTATCGCCGTTTCGGTCATAACGAAGGCGACGAGCCGATGTTCACCAATCCGCAGATGTACACGCGGATCAAGAAGCATAAATCGACCTTGCAGCTGCACACTGAGCGCTTGGTGGCGGACGGTCTGATCCCCGAAGGCGAAATCGAGGATATGAAGGCCAAATTCCAGGCGTTCCTGAATGAAGAATTCGAAGCAGGCAAGACCTTCAAACCCAACAAGGCCGACTGGCTGGACGGGCGCTGGTCGCATCTGAACCGCGAAGGTGAAGAGTACCAGCGCGGCGAGACATGGATCGCAGAGGCCGCGATGCAGGAAGTGGGCGCCGCTCTGACCCGCTATCCCGAAGGCTTCAACATCCACCGCACTGTCGCGCGCCAGCTTGAGGCCAAGAAAGCCATGTTCGAAAGTGGCAAGGGCTTTGACTGGGCCACGGCCGAGGCGCTGGCTTTCGGCTCACTGGCCATTGAGGGCTACCCGGTGCGTTTGGCTGGCCAGGATTCAACGCGCGGCACCTTCTCACAGCGGCATTCTGCTTTCATCGACCAGCAATCTGAAGAGCGTTACTACCCTTTGAACAACATCAAGGAAGGTCAGGCGCGCTATGAGGTCATCGACTCGATGCTCTCGGAATATGCCGTGCTGGGCTTTGAGTACGGCTACTCGCTGGCCGAGCCCAATGCGCTGGTGATGTGGGAAGCCCAGTTCGGCGATTTTGCCAATGGCGCGCAGATCATGTTCGACCAGTTCATCAGCTCTGGCGAAAGCAAATGGCTGCGCATGTCCGGTCTGGTCATGCTCCTGCCGCATGGGTTCGAAGGTCAGGGGCCGGAACACTCCTCGGCGCGGCTGGAACGCTTCCTGCAGGGCTGCGCACAGGACAACTGGATCGTGGCCAATTGCTCGACCCCGGCCAATTACTTCCACATCCTGCGCCGTCAGATCCACCGCAGCTTCCGCAAGCCGCTGGTGCTGATGACACCGAAATCGCTGCTGCGACACAAGCTCTGCGTCTCAGAGGCTGCGGATTTCGTTGAGGGGTCCAGCTTCCACCGGGTGCTGTGGGACGATGCCCAGAAGGGCAACAGCGACACGCAACTGGTCGCGGATGAAAAGATCCGTCGCGTGGTGATGTGTTCGGGCAAGGTCTATTTCGATCTGCTGGAAGAGCGCGACGCGCGCGGGCTTGACGATGTCTACCTGCTGCGTGTGGAACAGTTCTACCCATTCCCGGCTATGGCCCTGCTGAAAGAGTTGGAGCGCTTCCCGAATGCAGATGTGATCTGGTGTCAGGAAGAACCGAAGAACCAGGGCGCCTGGTCCTTCATCGAGCCCAATATCGAATGGGTCCTGACCCGGCTGAACGGCGTGACCAAACGCCCGCGCTATGTGGGTCGCGCAGCGGCTGCTTCTGTCGCCACAGGACTTGCCAGCCAACATAAAGCACAACAAGAAGCGCTCGTGAATGATGCGCTGACAATCGAGGGATAACAGACACATGTCCACCGAAGTTCGAGTCCCCACTCTGGGCGAAAGCGTCTCGGAAGCCACAGTCGCGACCTGGTTCAAGAAGCCCGGTGATGCGGTCGCAGTCGATGAAATGCTCTGCGAGCTGGAAACCGACAAGGTGACGGTCGAAGTCCCGTCGCCCAATGCCGGCACATTGACTGAAATCGTAGCCGAAGAAGGCAGCACTGTGGCAGCCGGGGGTCTTCTGGCCATGCTGTCCGAAGGCGGTGCCGCAGCAGCCCCTGCGCCTGCGAAAGCGGCCGAACCTGCGTCGGCCCCGAGCGAGGCCCCTGCCGGTCGCGATACAGAGGACGCACCTTCGGCCAAGAAGCTGATGACCGAGAAGGGCCTGACCCCTGATCAGGTCACGGGCACAGGTCGCGACGGGCGCATCATGAAGGAAGATGTGCAGAAAGCGGCCACTGCGCCGGCCCCAAGCCCTGCACCTGCGGCACGCGGGCCCGTCGCCGCCGATGACGCATCGCGCGAAGAGCGCGTCAAGATGACCCGCCTGCGCCAGACCATCGCGCGCCGCCTGAAGGAAGCGCAGAACACTGCCGCAATGCTGACCACCTATAACGAGGCGGATATGGGCGGCATCATGGAGCTGCGCAACGCCTACAAGGACCAGTTCGAGAAGAAGCACGGGGTGAAGATGGGCTTCATGTCCTTCTTCGTGAAAGCCTGCTGCCATGCACTGATGGAAGTGCCCGAGGTCAATGCCGAGATTGACGGCACGGATGTCGTCTACAAGAATTTCGTCCATATGGGTGTCGCCGTGGGCACCCCGACTGGCCTTGTCGTGCCGGTGCTGCGCGACGCGCACCAGATGGGCTTTGCCGAGATCGAGAAGCGTATCGGCGATTTCGGTCGCCGCGCGCGGGATGGCAAACTGTCGATGGATGAGATGTCGGGGGGCAGCTTCACCATCTCGAATGGCGGGGTTTATGGCTCGCTGATGTCCTCGCCGATCCTGAACCCGCCGCAATCGGGCATTCTGGGGATGCACAAGATCCAGGAACGGCCCATGGTGGTGAAGGGCCAGATCGTCGCGCGCCCGATGATGTATCTGGCACTGAGCTACGACCACCGCATCGTGGACGGCAAGGGGGCGGTGACGTTCCTTGTGCGGGTGAAGGAGGCGCTGGAGGATCCGCGGCGGCTGTTGATGGACCTCTGATACCACCCCCCAAGGGTGCGTGCAGAGCACGCACCCTACAGCATCGGCCGCACTGGAGTGGCCCAACAGGAAAGGCCCGATGACCCCCGAACTCACCGCCCTCACTCTCGCCGCCCTCCTGCAAGCCGTGCAGTTCATCCTTTACGCCCTGCCGGCCAATCTGGAACTCGGCACGCGCTACACTGCAGGCAGCCGCGACCACGCGCCTGATCAGCAGATGTCGAAACGCACCGCCCGCCTTGGCCGCGCGCTCGACAACCATTTCCAGGGGCTGATCCTCTTCGGCATCGCCGCGACTGTCATCAGCGTCTCGGGGCAGTCCAGCGCCCTCACCGCCTCTTGTGCCTATGCCTATCTGATTGCCCGCATCCTCTATATCCCCGCCTATGCCTATGGGCTGAACCCTTGGCGCTCGGTCATCTGGGCCGCGGGCTTTCTGTCCACTCTGATCATACTTGTGGTTGCCCTCTTCTGATGCGGCTTTCATCCTTGTCCAAATATCCTCGGGGGGTGAGGGCCATCAGGCCCGAGGGGGGCGAAGCGCCCCCTCTTCCCCGATAACTGAAAGGAACAGTTCCATGTCTTACGATCTGATCGTCATCGGCGCAGGCCCCGGCGGCTATGTCTGCGCAATCCGTGCTGCACAACTCGGGCTCAAGGTGGCCTGTGTCGAGGGCCGCGAGACGCTTGGCGGTACCTGTCTGAATGTCGGCTGTATCCCGTCCAAGGCGCTGTTGCATGCCACACACCAGCTGCATGAGGCCGAGCATAATTTCGCCGCGATGGGTCTGACAGGGGCCAAACCCAAGGTCGATTGGAAGAAAATGCTCGGCTACAAGGCAGATGTCATCGGGCAGAATACCAAAGGCATCGAATTCCTGTTCAAGAAGAACAAGGTTGACTGGATCAAGGGCTGGGCCTCGATCCCTGCCCCCGGCCAGGTGAAAGTCGGCGAGCAGACCTATGAGACAAAGAAGATCGTCATTGCCTCAGGCTCTGAATCCAGCTCCCTGAACGGGGTCGAGGTGGATGAGGCCACGATTGTCACCTCGACCGGGGCGCTGGAACTGGCCAAGATCCCGAAGAAGCTGGTCGTCATCGGGGCCGGGGTGATCGGTCTGGAAATGGGGTCTGTTTTCGCGCGTCTGGGGGCTGAAGTGACTGTGGTCGAATATCTCGACCGGATCATTCCCGGCAATGATGGCGAAGTGGCCAAGACCTTCCAGCGGATTCTGGGCAAACAGGGCGTGACCTTCATCCTTGGCGCAGCCGTTCAATCGGCCACCAGCACCAAGGGCAAGGCGAAAGTCACCTACAAGCTGCGCAAGGATGACAGCGAACACATGCTCGAAGCAGACACTGTGCTTTTGGCAACAGGCCGGCGCCCGTTCACCGATGGTCTGGGGCTGGACGCCCTGGGGGTCGAGATGACCAAGCGCGGGCAGATCGCGACCGATGCGCATTACAAGACCAATATCGCCGGGGTCTATGCGATTGGCGATGCCATCGACGGGCCGATGCTGGCGCATAAGGCAGAAGACGAAGGCATGGCTGTCGCCGAGATCCTGGCAGGTCAGGCCGGGCATGTGAATTACGGGGTCATTCCGGGTGTGATCTACACATGGCCGGAAGTGGCCTCGGTGGGTGAAACCGAAGAGACCCTGAAGGAGGCAGGTCGCGCCTATAAGGTGGGCAAGTTCAGCTTCATGGGCAATGGGCGCGCCAAGGCGAATTTCGCCAGCGAAGGTTTCGTCAAGATCCTGGCCGACAAGGCGACGGATCGCATTCTGGGGGCGCATGTGATTGGCCCCTATGCAGGCGACCTGATCCACGAGGTCTGCGTCGCGATGGAATTTGGCGCAGCGGCCGAAGATCTGGCCCGCACCTGCCACGCACATCCGACCTATTCCGAAGCCGTGCGCGAGGCCGCCCTGGCCTGCGGCGATGGGGCGATACACGCCTGATCACAGTGCCCTCCCCCCTGGTGGCCACGCGCAGGTTGCGTGGTCCAGCGGTAGCAAGACCGTGCCTGATGGCTGCGGGATATTGCCCCTCCGGGCAGGCGGCGACCCTCTTTTGCTCACAGGCGGACGGGCCTGTTCTGAAGTCCAGTCTGGCACCATGAGCAGCCGCCGCGACGGTCGATTGACTCACTGACGCGGATCTGATCGGGATCAGTTCGTCTTACGCCCAACAAAAGGAGCTCACCATGGAGATACGCCCAGCCGGTTCGGCCCCGTCTCAACCTGCACCCACTGAGTATTTCACCGGGACAGTATGGCAGGACATGATCTGCAACCCCGATGAAACCCAAGCCCTGATCTCGCTCATGGTCACTTTCGCACCCGGAGCGCGGACCAACTGGCATACGCATCCGCTGGGCCAGACGCTTCTGGTCACCTCAGGCTGCGGTCGGATCCAAAGCAGGGGTGGTCCTGTGCAGACGATCCGCGCCGGTGATCGTATCTGGATCCCACCCGGCGAAGAGCATTGGCACGGGGCCGGTCCCAACACTCTGATGCGCCACATCGCAATGCAAGAGGTGAAGGACGGCATAGGCGCGCATTGGCTCGAACCTGTCAGCGACGCCGATTACGCCCAGAGCTAGCGCCGGGCGCCGGGCGCAGCTCGTGACAGGCGCGATGCGCCGGCAAAGCGAGAATTGGGCGCCCGGGCCAGCCTTCATGCCGTCCGCTGGAGTAGTTCACGAACAAGTTGAGCTCTCCGGAAGCGACTGGAAGTGCGGCGATGCGCGGAGTCAAGGCCGAAGGCCGCGGCGCAGCGTCATTCCGAAGGCATGCGTCCCGCATGACGCCCTGCCCCGGCACGGCGCTGCGCGGCTACGCGAACTGCCTGGAGTTGATCTAAATTATCAACTGGGCCGGCTTACACAGCCAGCACCGCCGTGACAGCACGTTTCCAGCGGGCGTAGCGCGCCTCGCGGGCATCAGCGTCCATGGCGGCCGTGAACTGCCGCTCGATGGCCCAGCCTTTGGCGAAATCGTCCATTCCGGGCCAGACATCTGCGCGCATGCCCGCAAGCCAGGCCGCCCCCAGTGCTGTGGTTTCCAGCACTTGCGGACGGTCCGCGGGCGCGCCGATAATGTCCGACAGGAACTGCATCGCGTAATCATTCGCAGCCATGCCACCATCAACCCGCAACGTGGCTTGCGCGCCGTCCCGGGCCCAATCGGCCTGCATCGCTTCCAGCAGGTCGCGGGTCTGGTAGCCCACTGATTCCAGCGCCGCGCGGGCGAATTCCGCCGCGCCGGAATTGCGCGTCACCCCAAAAATCGCACCACGCGCTTCCGGCTTCCAATAAGGGGCCCCCAAGCCCACGAAAGCGGGCACAAGGATCAGGTCCTGGCTGGGATCGGCCTGATCTGCCAGACCTTGCGTCTCGGGGGCTGAGCGGATCACCTTGAGCCCGTCACGCAACCATTGCACCACAGCGCCCGCAATGAAGATCGAGCCTTCCAGCGCGAAAGTAGGCGTGCCGTCCAACTGATAGGCGATGGTGGTCAGCAGCTTGTTTTGCGACGCAACAGGCGTCTCGCCCGTGTTCAGCACTGCAAAACAGCCCGTCCCATAAGTCGATTTCAGCATGCCGGGGGTGAAACAGGCCTGCCCGATGGTCGCGGCCTGCTGATCGCCCGCCACGCCAAGAATGGGAATTTCATGGCCGAAGAGATCAGCGCGCGTCATGCCGAAATCCGCCGCGCTATCGCGGACCTCGGGCAGCATCGTGGACGGGATGTCGAACAGGTCGCAGATGGTCTGGCTCCAGCGGCCCTTATGGATGTCGTATAGCATGGTGCGCGCGGCATTGGTGGCATCCGTGACATGCGCGCGCCCGCCAGTCAGATTCCAGATCAGCCAGCTATCGACTGTGCCAAAGGCCAGCTCGCCGCGCTTTGCGCGCTCTCGCGCCCCGTCCACTGTATCAAGAATATATTTCAGCTTGGTCGCCGAGAAATACGGGTCTGCAAGCAGGCCTGTGCGTGCAGTGATCATCGGCTCATGGCCCGCCTCGCGCAGACTGGCGCAGAAATCCGCCGTACGGCGGTCCTGCCAGACAATCGCGGGATGGATTGGCTTGCCGGTCTTGCGGTCCCAGACCAGCGTGGTTTCGCGCTGGTTGGTGATGCCGATGGCCGCAATATCCCGCGCCGACAGGCCCGCTTTTTCGATGGCTGCACGGGCCGTGGCCGCTGTGGTCGACCACAGGTCCATCGGGTCATGCTCGACCCAGCCTGAAGCCGGATAATGCTGTCGGAACTCTTCTTGCGCGATGGCCGCGATCTGCATATCCGGACCAAAGACAATCCCGCGGCTGGATGTCGTCCCTTGATCAAGCGCGAGGATATGCCCCATTGTCGTGCCCTCCCTTGTGTTTTGCGCACTCTGCCAAGTGCAGCGCCATAGGGCAAGTCAACTCATGCACAGATGCATTGGCACGGCAAGAACGCAGCGCGGCGCAAGCTCACTGCGCTGTACCGTCAACGCGCCGCCCGCGCAGTCACCGACCAGGGCCTCTTTTGGTGGCTGTCAGATGCAGCGCCGCCAGTGACTTGGCATGGCGCGCATAGTCCGGTTTGCCGCTGATCTGCGCCGCGACGATTGCTCCATCCATCAGCACTGTGAAATACTCGACCGTGGTGCGCGAGTCCTTGATGCCAAGCATCTCGGCCTGTGCCGCAATCCATCCGTTCAGATGCGCTTTATGGGCCATGATGATCTTGCGCAGCCGTGTGTTCTGAATGTCGAATTCGCCTGCTGCATTGATGAACGGGCAGCCGAAGAATTGGGGATCGGCAAACCAGAGTTCGAGGATATCGAACATCGCCAGCAACCGCCCTTCGGCATTGGTTTCCTTCTTGCCCATTTCCGTGAAGAACCATGCCCGCCAGGCTGCCCCTTCGCGTTCGAGGACGGCCTCGATCAAACCATCCTTGTTGCCGAAATGCTTGTAGAGCGAGGTCTTCGCGGTCCCTGCCCGCCGCGCAATCGCATCGACCCCGGTTGCCTGAAATCCCATGTGACAAAACAACCACGAGGCTGCAGCGAGAAGCCGGTCACGGGTGGTCACCTCATAACGGGCTGAACAGAGCGTCGCCGCGCCCAGGCACAGGGTTTCGGTGGACATCGGGATCATGTCACTCCCTGCCCCGGTATCCAGCGCCAGTGGCTGGCTCAAATCTGTAACAGAGTCCATTTGCGCCATCACTCCTCAGCATATCCTCGGTCCAGTTTGATACAGAACTGTATCAAGGGCAATGCAGAAATCCATTGAAAAGCAGAGGCTAACGCGAATCGGTACGAAATTTTTGACACTGATCGGTAGCATTTTTCTCGTCGAGAGCCTGAAGTTTCGCCGGACGCGCGTGCCAAACCTGCTCGAATATGGAGCAATTCAGCCAAATTAGGCACAAAATTTGGCAATATCGGGCAGATGCAAGCGTCCGACGCGGAAATAGTCGTTTTGATTTGGACAAAACAGATCGGTATCTTCACCTTCGGGATAACAAACGATCCGGGAGTTTAAGCGCCATGACAGCTCACAGCATATCGGGAACCACTGTCGATCTGGAAGCGCATCGCCGCATGGTCCAGCCAGCTGCAGAAACCAGCGCCCCGGCAGCAGCGCTCAACCCTGTCAAAACAGGCAGGCGTGGCGCGCATGTTCAGATTGATGACTTGCAGCACCGCTACAAAGGAATGTCGCATAATTGTCTGGAAAATATAAATTTTCAGGTCGAATCCGGGCAGATCATTGCCCTGGTCGGTCGATCCGGTTGTGGCAAGTCGACCCTGCTGCATCTGATCGCCGGATTGATGCAGCCCGGTGCAGGCGGGGTGTATATCAACGGCAACCGTGTCAAGCACACATGCCCGCGCTGGGTCGTGATGTTTCAGGCGCCTTCGCTTTTCCCTTGGATGACTGTGGCGCAGAATGCGGCCCTGGGGCTTCGCTTTGCCGGGCGGACGCAGGATATCCCGACCCGCATCCCGCCGCTTCTGTCGATGGTGGGACTGACAGCCTATGCGGATCGCAATGTGCAGGACCTGTCCGGCGGACAACAGCAGCGAGTCGCGCTCGCGCGCTCGCTGGCAACCGAGCCCGACCTGCTGCTCCTCGACGAGCCCTTCTCGGCGCTTGATGCTTTCACGCGCCGCGCGCTTCAACAGGATGTGCGGCGGATCGCCAAAGATCTGGGGCTGACTGTGGTGCTGGTGACCCATGACATCACGGAAGCCGCGATCATGGCCGACCGGGCGCTGATCATGGCCCCCGATCCGGGCCGCATTGTCAAAGACACAGTACTTGACCCGGGTGCAGACCGGCACCGGGACAGCCCTGCCTTCGAGGCCGAGCGCGCGCGGCTTGCTGCGCTGTTCGAGGCCACTGCCTGACCTCTCTTTCCCCGATCAAGGAGCAATCGACATGAATAAAGATGACCTGCGCCGTGCTGAGATGAAATGGGCGATGGAAGCCTATAGCGGCGATTATTCGCGGCGCGGCGCGCTCAATCTTTTCGCCAAGGGCGGGTTGTTCGCAGGCCTGTCGGGGCTGCTGTCGACCCTGCCTCAGATGTCCTATGCGCAGGAAGATGAAGTGGTGCGCATCGGATATCTGCCGATCACGGATGCCACAGCCCTTTTGGTGGCCCATGCCAATGGCTATTTCGCGGATGAAGGGCTGGATGCCGCTGACCCGACCCTGATCCGTGGCTGGGCGCCCCTGATCGAAGGCTTTGTGGCCAATCGCTTCAATCTGGCGCATTTCCTCAATCCGATCCCGATCTGGATGCGCTACAACAACAATTTCCCGGTCAAGGTCCTGGCCTGGGCGCATACCAACGGCTCTGGTGTGGTCGTGGGTGAGCATACGGACATCACGGATTTCCGTGGTCTGGGCGGCAAGCAGGTTGCGATTCCGTTCTGGTATTCGATGCATAATATCGTGCTGCAATTCGCGCTGCGCGAATCTGGGATCACGCCTGTCATTCAGGACCAGTCTGCGCCGCTGGCCGATAATGAATGCAACCTGATGGTGATGCAGCCGCCTGAAATGCCGCCTGCGCTCGCGGCCCGGTCCATCGACGCCTATATCGTGGCCGAGCCCTTCAATGCCATGGGCGAGGTCATGGCCGGCGCGCGCATGCTGCGCTTCACTGGCGATATCTGGAAAAACCATCCCTGCTGTGTCGTGGCCACGCATGAAGAAGCCATCACCGCGCGGCCTGAATGGGTGCAGGCCGTGACCAATGCTGTCGTGCGCGGTGCCATCTATGCGTCGCAAAACAAGGCCGAAGTGGCGCATATGATCAGCCGCGACGGCCGAGGCTATCTGCCCGCCCCCTCCGAGGTCGTGCTGCGCGCCATGACCCATATCGACAGTGCAGAATACACGGAAAGCGGCGCATTGACCCATACGGATTGGGGCAGCGGGCGCATTGACTTCCAGCCATGGCCATATCCGAGCGCCGACGCGCTGACAGTGTCCTATCTGCGCGATACAGTCGTGTCCGGCGATGCTGCTTTCCTTGCGGATCTGGACCCGGCTTTCGTATCCGAGGATCTGGTCGACCGTCGCTTCGTCCGCAATGCTGTCGAGCAATTCCCGGAATGGCTGAATGATCCCTCCGTGAACCCCGGCGATCCCTTCAACCGCGAAGAGGTGCTGTCGCTGTGACCGATGCTGCCTATTCCC
>SKSL01000059.1 GCA_007123015.1 Natronohydrobacter sp.
CAGTTCACACCTCGGACTGACGGTGTTTTTGCATCCCATATCGTGGAAGCGTCGCCGGGCAATGACGTCTTCGATATCACCGCCCTGCCGCGCGACAGTTATGTAGGTCTGAACTATTTTGACGCCCCGATCCCGATTGTTGCGAATTTCGATGGTTTCGCCGGCACCGGGACCATCACCAAGGGGCGCTTTGGAACGGATACTGTGCGCGGATTTACGGCATCCGACAGCATTGCGGATCTCGGCATCCGAGGGACAGGAAACGATGATGTCTTCTCGGTCAGCGGCGTAGGCGGATTCTTCGAAATCGCTCCTGGCGGCGGCAATACAACGATGAATATCGGCTTGAATGCCGGTGGCATGGTGCAGCTCAATTACGGTTACAGTGCTTTCGACCGGAACCCGGACGGTATTGTCATGGATCTGCGCACGGGTGTGGTCGCCAATGACGGTTTCGGCGGCAGGGATCAGATCAACGTGACCGGCGATAATGGTTGGCTCGAGATCCATGGCACGGACAACTCCGATCAGATCATCGGCAGCGACCGCGAAGAGTGGTTTATCCTTGGCGGCGGCAATTCCACGCTTGATGGCGGCGGCGGTCGTGACGTGTTACGTTTCGACCGTGACGGGTATGGTTCCGGGGTTTCGGTTGACCTGCAACAGGGCACGGCGACAGGTGAATGGTTCGGTGACAGTTTCCGGCATACCGTGAGCAATATCGAAGAGGTCTGGGGCTCTCAAGGGAATGATCTGTTGATCGCTGCGGATAGCGGCAGCCGCCTTGAAGGGCGCGGTGGCAATAACACGCTGATCGGCGGCGAAGGGACGGACTTTCTGCTCGGTGGGTCAGGCAATGATCGTCTCGACCCCGGAAATAACACGGATTTCGACGTGATCGACCCCGGCGCGGGCTTCAACACTGTGACATTTGCCAACTCGTCCCGCGGGTTTTTCACCATTGAACACTGGGATTTGGCCGATCAGGCGCCCACCACTGCAAGCATCAACGGTCGTGGCAATGCCGGCTTCATCATCAAGGACGGGCTGGGCGAGACCGTCATCGAAGACGTCCAGAATGCGTTGAACGCGGATGGTCTGTTGTTGGTCGGCTCACATTTTGGCGATTCCTTCGAAGTGGTCAATCTTGAAGACGGCCACTGGCTTGAGATTCAGGGCGGGCGTGGTGAGAACTCTTACTCGATCGAAGGGGACGGGCGCGTTCGCCTGAGCTTTGACAATGACGCGCATTGGAACCCGGCCACTCAGGGGCTGATTGCCGATCTTTCGACAGGTGTCATTGAAAATAACGGCTTTGGCTTCAGAAACACTCTGGATGCAGATGCCGAGACACAGATCGATATTCGGGGGACGATGCATGGCGACCGGATCACCGGACGCGACGGAACGGATCTGTTTATCCCTCTGGGTGGCAATGACACGCTTGATGGTGGCGGTGGCTTCAATCTGGTCAGCTACAACCAGCGTGAAGCAGGTCCCGTGCAGATCGACCTTGGGGCCGGGATTGCGCGCGGCACGTTTGATGGCGTCGCGTTCACGGACACGATGACCAATATTCAGGGCGCGCTGGGAAGCCGCTTTGAAGATAGCTGGCTTGCGGGCAGCGACGAGGCCAATTACCTGCGCGGCTTCAATGGCAATGACTCGATGTTCGGCGATGGGTTTTTCGCGGCTTACACCATGGGCTTCGCCAATCAGGTCTACCGGCTGTACGAGGCGACGCTGGGCAGAGCGCCGGATGCAGGCGGTCACGCAGGCTGGACGGAACTGCTTGCGCAGGGAAGCCGCAGCGCTGTGGATGTGGCCAATAGTTTCGTCATCAGCCGCGAATTCCAGAACACCTATGGCGATCTCGATAACGCCAGTTTCGTCAATCTGCTCTATCAGAATGTGCTTGGTCGCGAGGCGGATGCTGGCGGGCTGGCGGGCTGGCTGGACGCCCTCGAAACTGGGCAGAGCCGGGCGCAAGTGGTGCTGGGCTTCTCGGATTCACGCGAATTCGTGAACGCGACCAATCAGGATGCAACCGAATTCGCCATGGCGCTGAATCCGGCCAACTGGCAAGGCGATGTCTACCGGCTGTATCTGGCGACACTGGGTCGTGAACCCGATCTCGGCGGCTTCAAGGGATGGATCGATAACATTGTTTCGGGGACATCCTACCTGGATGCCGTCGCGGGTTTCGTAGGCAGCCGCGAGTTCCAGAACACCTATGGAGAACTGGACGATCAGGGTTTCGTATCTCTGCTCTATCAGAATGTGCTGGGCCGCGAAGCGGATGCCGGTGGCTTGGCAGGTTGGGTTTCTGCGCTTGAAGATGGCACCAGCCGGGCCGAAGTCGTCAACGGATTTGCGCGTTCGGGGGAATTCGTCCGCAATACGGCCCCGGGCCTGCGGGACTGGATCCGCGCGCAGGGTGAAGATGACTATCTCGACAGCAACGGTGGCGAGAATGACCTCTGGGGCGGTATATTGGCCGATGTCTTCCGCTTCCGCGCGGCAGAGGAAGGCACACATCGCGTCCATGATTTCGAGCCTTGGGATTATCTCGATTTCCGTGGCTTCGGGTATAGCAGCAATGCCGACGCAACTGCATTCATGACGCAGCGCGGCGCAGATGTGGTCTTCGAGGATCAAGGGACGACTGTGATCCTCGCAAATACTCAGCTGGCGAGCCTTGATTCTGATACTTTCCTGTTCAGCTGATCCTGAGTGATGGCAAGGTGAAGGGGGTCATCACCAAGGGCGATGACCCCCTTCGATATTCGACACCCGTTGGCCACAGATCGCTTCGATTGTGCTCAGTGTGACACGAGCAGCCATTTCATTGGTAGTGTTGTGCACGGGCATGAAGCGGAATGTCATCGAGCGCGGCAGCGCTTGGTTCCCGGTATCCCCTGGTCTGGCAGCTGTGGCCAAAAGACAGCATTCGTCCGGGGGCTTCAGCACGAGGCTTGAATGACAGCCGGGATTGCAATATCCAAACGGGTAGGTGATCCAGACTTGGAAAAGGTGAATTCATGAAGAAAGTAGCTATTCTGGCCACGGCAGCCTGTTTCGCGGCCATGTCGGCCACGGCCGGTGGCAAAATGGGTGATACAGCCGAAGAGGTTGTTGAAGTCCCTGCAGAAATGCGCCCGGTACCTGTCGTTCCCGTCATGGGCAGTGCCGCAGGTAATGTCGGTCTGATCGCAGGCGGTGCCGCGCTTCTGGTCGTTGGCGCAGCATTGGCGGCAAGCGATTCGTCGACCACGACAACGACGACAGTCGTTCCGGCCCCTGCTGCTTCGCAGTAACGCGCAGGATCTGCGTTCATAGGGTAAGCAGCGGCAAACCGCTGACTGTGCTCTTGGAGATCAGAAAGTGGGCGGATTTCCGCCCGCTTTATACAATCGGGGGAGTGTTCCGGATGCAGCGCACTCTGCGCGAGTGGAGCAAGCCAGTCCTCTCCTGTCATCATTCCGTCTGAGAGCTTTGGGACCGTGTGTCGTGGCATTGAATAGAATTGGTCACGCGATATGCATCCTTGGTCTGTCAGCGATCTATGCGCATCAGGCGCCCGCGCAGGACCGCCCGTTGGCGTTCAATACCTTTGGGTTGCCCGGAGCGATCGACACGCCATCCGCCGAGTCCCTGCCCGACGGAACATTGATGTTCACGACTTTCGTCATGGACCGGACATGGCGCGGTAGCCTGACGTTTCAGGCCCTGCCCAGAGTGTCTGTCACGTTTCGCTATTCTGAAGTCGATGATCTGGACTGGCGGTCGACTTTCGGGACCGGCCTGCGGGACCGTAGTCTGGACGTACACTTCCGGTTGCTGGATGAAGGGCACCATACCCCTGCACTGGCGATAGGTCTGCGCGATTTTCTGGGGACTGGCAGTTATTCCAGCGAATATATCGTGGCCTCCAAGACCGTGACACCCAATCTGCGGGCGAGTGTCGGTCTGGGCTGGGGTGAGCTGGCGACCCATGGCGGGTTTTCCAATCCGCTTGGGGTGCTGTCCGGCCGGTTTCGGGACCGTCCGGGCGGGTTCACAGGCCTTGGCGGGCAAGTCGAAGGGCAGCGCTTTTTCCGTGGCGATGCGGCGCTTTTTGGCAGTGTCGAGTATGATCTCTCGCCTGATCTGACCCTTCTGGCGGAATATTCGTCTTTTGCCTATCGCAGCGAGGGGCTTGGACAGACGCGCAACAGCCCTTTCAATGTCGGCTTCCGCTATCGCCTGTCGGATACGACCACGCTTTCAGGCGCGATCATGCAGGGGCAGCAGGCGGCATTGACAGCAAATTTCGCGCTGAACCCGAGAGTGCCCCCAGCGCAAGGGGTCCGTGTCACAGCGCCTGCGCCAGTGCTCTTGCGCCCCAGACCCGAGGGCCAGACCACATGGCCGGTCGACTGGACCGGCCAGCGGACCGCATATGAAACGGCCCTGACCGAGTCTTGGGCGCCGGTTTTTGTCGAAGAAGGCATGCGGCTGGGCAGTGTCGATCTGGAAGACAGGCGCGCGATCCTTCGGGTCGAGAATCTGCGTCATGAAATCCTGACCCGCGCCATCGGGCGCACAGCGCGCATATCGACCTATGGCTTGCCGCCGTCGATTGACGAAATCGTGGTGATCGCGACGGCAAATGGCCTTGATGGGACGGCTGTCGTGCTCGACCGCGCAGCGTTGGAGGCTTATGAATTCGCGCTGGATGGTCCAGAACGTATTCTGGCGCAAACGCGGTTTGAAGATGCGCTGACATATGTCGGCGGGTCGCAATACTGGCAGCCGCTCTGGCCGGACCGGCCCGCTTTCGCATGGTCGCTTGGCCCCTATCTGGACCTGTCCTATTTCGACCCGTCATCCTTGGTGCGGGCCGATGCCGGGGTCAAGCTGGGACTGTCCTATCGGTTCGCGGAAAACCTGTCGGTCAATATGGACGCGACGCAGCGTGTGGTGGGCAATATCGCCAAAGGTTCGATTGGGCCAGCTTCGCCCGGATATCCACGGGTGCGGACGAATTCGCTGCTCTATTCCTCGTCTTCGCCGGTCATCCAGCGGGCGACACTGGACTACACTTTCCGACCAGCCCCGGATTACTATGGGCGACTCAGCTTCGGCTGGCTTGAGCGTATGTATGCAGGCGCTTCGGCTGAACTGCTCTGGGCCCCGGCGGACAGCCCGCTTGCGCTGGGCGTCGAAGTCAATGCCTTGCGCCAGCGCGACCCCGAGTCTCGGCTTGGTGTCAATGATCTGCGCATCACTTCCTGGCATGCCTCGGGCTATTACAGTTTCGGGGACGGGTTTCATGCGCAGCTTGACCTGGGCCGATACCTTGCGGGCGATCTCGGTGGCACTCTGACGCTTGAGCGCGAATTTGCGAATGGGATCCGCGTTGGCGCTTTCGCCACACTGACGGATATGCCCTTCGAGGTCTTCGGCGAAGGCTCTTTCGACAAGGGGATCACAGTGACAATTCCGATGGCCACGCTGCTGGGCACGCCGACCCGCGCGACCAACACAACGGCAATCAACTCGATCACGCGCGATGGCGGGGCACGGGTGAATATCGCCAACCGCCTCTATCCGAATATCCGCGATGTGCGCGCAAATGCTCTGCGCCGGACCTGGGGCGCTGTGCTGCAATGAGCCGGGGTGTTCATTCGCACTGCGCGCGGCGCCGTCTGCTTTTGCCTGCACTTGTCGGGCTCCTGCTTCTTGGGGCCTGCGGCAACAATCAAGAGCCCGGACCCTTCGCTGTGCTGGCCGATCTGGCGCGGGCCGAATTTGGAGGGTCGGGTGCAGAGGCATTGCCGCCGCCCATCGCACAGGACGGGCATCTGGCTGTCTCGGCGCAGCTGGCGGCCAGCGCCGACCAGCCAGTGGTGGGGGTCGTGATTGAAGACCGGAACGCACAGGCGCTGCTGACGCCATCGGGTGCAAGCGGTCCGCATATGACCTGGCTAAGTGCTGATCGGGCCTCTTTCACGCTGGTTGCAGGCAGTGTGCTCGTGCGCACAAGCGGTCTGGGAAATGACCTGCAAAACGCAGATGTCACGCAACTGCTTGCGGCGATGGCGGCAGGGCAGCCGGCCGAACTGCAGCGCAAGCATATTGTCCTGACGCGGGATTTTCAGCGCGAAGCGTTGGATTTCACCTGCACGCTGACCCCTGCCGGGCGTGCCGGGATCAGCCTTGCGGGCCAGCGCCGCGACACGATGCGTTTTAACGAGCTCTGCGAGGGCGAGGGCCACAGCTTTACCAACAGCTACTGGTTTGATCAGGGCGCAGGGATGATCGTGCAATCCGTGCAATGGGTGCACCCGCAGACCGGGCGCGTGCATTTGCAACTGATCGGCCATCCATAGATCGGATTTGCTCAATCTGTCGGGCAGGGGCCTTGCAAAGACAGGGCTGGTGTCTTTGGGTTTGCCTGCGCCTTCTGAGCTTGACGAAGATATGCGGGCTCAGCTGTCACGCCTTCAGAAAGGGTGTTCGATATGGTGCACTGTCATTCCCGCATGGCTGTCGCCAGTGTCAGATTTTGGCAAATGCTGCAATCGGAGCAGGGCAAGGCTGTCGTTCAGATCAGATTGCGGCATATCGCGCGCGATAATGACCACGCGGCTAGTCGTGTCGCCCTCTGGCCAGCTTTCCAAAGGCACCGGGGTTTCGAAAATATGTTGCACCCCGTGAAATACAAAAGGATGCGCCGCGCCTTCGATATGCACGATGCCCTTTAGGCGCAGGATGTTCGACCCGCGCAGGGCGATCAATGTATCGAGCCAGAAATCAAAGACCTCGGCCGGGATCGGCTCGGCGAGTGTCACGGATGCGGTCGCGATCCGGTCATCGGTTGCATGATGCGAAGGTGCGTCAAGTTCCATCGGTTTGGCTTGGGGTTGCGCAAGGCCCGACAAACCTGCGAGCGGATCAGCCGCAGGCTGCGCCAGCCAGGTCAGTGCATGTTCCGGGGCCATCGGTTTGCGCAACGCGCCCAGACCCCACAGGCTACCCGCAGGCACTGCCCCGCGATCTGCCATGATCCGCCCCGCAGCTGGGTTCAGCCGGTCCAGCCGTGTGGTCAGTGCCCCCAGTGCAGCGGCATCGGCAAGATCGCGTTTCGACACCACGATCCGGTCGGCCATGGCGACTTGCGCCTGTGCTTCGGCGTGCTGGTCCAGCGTTGCGGCCCCCAGCACAGCATCGACAACAGTGACCGTGCCATCCAGTGCATAATTCGGCGCAAGCACTGGATCGACCAGCAAGGTGTGATGAATCGGGCCGGGATCGGCAAGGCCCGTGGTCTCGATCACCAGCCGGTCAAATGACAGTTCATTGCGCACACGTCGCGCCAGAAGCGAGAGCAGGGTTTTCGACATGTCCCCTCGGACCGAACAGCACAGGCAGCCGCCCGGCATGAGCACGACATCCTCTGCCGCCTTTTCGATCAGGTCATGGTCAAGACCCGCATCACCGAATTCATTCACCACCACGGCGATCCGCGCGGCTGACGAATCCTTCAGCAATTGGTTCAGAAGCGTGGTCTTGCCTGCCCCAAGAAAGCCGGTCAGGAGCGTCACGGGAATTGGTTCAGAAATCATGTGGGGCTCTTTCCTGCGTACGTTTTTGTCTGACCGAGATGTAATAGTATTACTACTCTCCCAGAGCCAAGAGCGCCAGAGCCCCATTGCCCACGACGCATATGACCGGCCTCGGGCGGTTGAAGGGCGCAGAAAGGCGCTTTTGTTCAGGCGTTTACCCGAAAATGAACATATCTGCATCGAGTGAGGCAAGCTGCGTATTGGCAAGGATCACAGTTGTCCCTTGGTTCGCGAAGACCACATCATTGCCCAGCTGTACCATGCGCGACAGCGCATCTTCCGAGGTTGTGAAGCCGAAGCCCCTGAAATCAAGATAATCCCACGGCTCCAGATCCTGCACCCGGTGCATGCCTGAATCTGCCTGCTGGAAGCGGAACACATCCGCCATCGGCCCGCCCCAAAGCTCATTCATGCCGGGGCCGCCATTGAGTACATCATCTATGCCTTGCGCACGGATCCACTCACGCAGGGCCGGGGTTGTGTCGCGGATGAACTCGGCCGATTGCGCGAAGCCACGCACGACTTCGGCGCGTGAACTTCCGCTGGCAAGTTCGCTCACCCAACCGGCCAGCCCAGCCGCATCCGCGTCGCGCCCCAGCACGTTCTGATAGAGCAGCGAGACGAAGCCTGCATCATCGAGCGCCCCGTAAGTGTTCTGGAACTCGCGGCTTTGCACGAAACCATTGACTGCCGTCAGGAAGGGGGTGCCCTCTGACAGCGCTGTCAACCATCCCTGAAACCCTGCCAGATCGGGCTCGCGACCCAGGGTCGCTTGGTACAGTCTGAAGACATCGCCTTGCCAGACAGCCGGATCGCGCGCCAGCGTGAATTCGGTCGCGACGCGATTGGTCGCGTTTATGAATTCTTGCGATTCCGACAGCCCAAGCACCACTTGCGCCCGGCTTTGTCCGCCCTCAAGCGCGCCCACCCAGCCTGCAAGCCCGCCTGCATCCGGCGCGCGGCCCAGCACATTCTGATAAAGCTGGCTCACGAAACCGACATTGTCGAGGGCGCCATAAGTGTTCTGGAATTCCCGACTACTGACAAAGCCTGTCGCCACACCCAGGAGCGTGGTGGCCCCCATGGCCAGCCCCTCGGTCCAGCCAGCCTGACCGGCCGCATCCGGCTCTCGCCCCAAGGTGGCCTGATAGAGCCGGAAAACAGCGCGCCCGAGATCAAGGTCATAGGCTGCGAAGAACCCATCGCCGAAGACCATGCTGTCCTGAGGTACACCGCCGGGGATATCCGTATTCAGGATCATCCTGACGGCCACGCGATCCCCGGGCTGATAGGACAGCCCATTGAAATCGATGAAGAGGGTGTCCTCGGTATGGAATACGAACTCATTTGTGAACCCGGACAGGGTCGTCCCACCCGAAACGATCTCGGCCGCGAGCAGGGACATGGCAGGGTTATCGGCAAGCTCGTGGAAGCGGAAACTGTAGCCATTGAACCCTGTGTCAGGGTCAACTGCCGCGAATCGTCCGGGGGCATTCTCGTTGACTGTGTAGCTTACGATCTGATCCCGGACCTCTATCGTCGCCTCTACTCGGCGCGAACCCGCTGGTCCCCCTTGGAAGAGTGCATTAAGATCCCGGATCGGCGTGAGCGGATCGACAGTCGTCACATATTCTGCCCCGATTGGCGTCGAGAGATTCGGCGCGAACAGTTGCAGAGATAGGCCTGTCCCGTCCAGAATGCCTGTCTGCCCCGGCTGGATCCGGGTCGCCCCCGAAATATTGGTAAGACCTGCATCATTGAAATTGCGCAGCGACTGGCCGACCAGGGGGTCGCGTTCAAAGCCATACATGGCATTGCCGGCAAAGCCGAAAAAGCCCTCACCATCCAGCCCGTTCGCCAGACCCCAAAGGTCCCTGACCGGGTGTTCTTCGGTGACAGTCTGGACCGGATCGAACTGGTAGCGCACCAGATGCGGCCTGCCGCCGCTGGTCGTCGAGAACACGTATTCTTGTGGTCTGCCGTCGTCGTCACGCAGCAGGATAACATCCCCTGCGGCAGTGTGGCCGCTTGGCAGTGTCCCCCTGTCATATTCGACACCGGTTTCAGCATAGAACTGAACCCAGTTATTGCCGCCAGCAATGATGGCCTGCGCTGCGCCATTGTTTTCAAAGATGGTCAGGCTGTTGGCATTGCTGATCGGCAGGGAATAGAGCAGGCTGGTTTCACCAGACTCGATATCGACCCGGTACATGCGACTGAAATCAATGGCATAGACTTCGCCAAATGCACCTTGGGCCACATCAGTGATCTGTCTGCCAAAACTGCCTGTCAGACTGATGTCATCCGTGTCGAAATTGTAGAGCGCATATCGGCCGTTCAGATTGGCAATCAGAAAGTCCAGACCGTCGCCTGTGCTGGGCTCGATGAGCATGTTCTGACTGGCATAGGTCAGGCCTTGCTGCGGCAGCCCGTTGCCACTGACCTCTGCAAAGCGCACTGGGGTCGCGCTGTTGGCTTCCGGGCTGCCATTGGCGATGGGAAATGCATGTCCTGTCGAGGCTCCGAAAGGGATTGTGGTCGCCCCGACTGTGATATGGATATGCGACCCGTCACCACCTTCGCCGGGTATCACATAGCCTGTCAGCCCTACGGTCCCGATTTCAGTCCCCTGCGCCACAAAGGGGCGATCACCACGATCAACAGCGTCCTTGATCCAGTCTGGCACTGAACCTCGGGCAAGATGCGCAAGCGTACTGTATCCGCCAGCATGTTCGATGGTGATCAGATTGCCCATGCGGCCGACACCATCTTCGCCATCTGCCGCGCTGTCAAAATAGTCGACGACGACACCATCTGCGATCGACAGGATCGGTGTGCCTACCGGGACGTCGAAATCCCAGGACCAGTTTAGAAGGCCAGTATGGCTGGGAAGTGTTCCATTCCCTTGGGTCACTCTGACATCCCCAAGGGCTGCATCAAAAGGCAATCGCGCTGAAATCATGAGGACGTCCCCGGCTCAGGTGTCAAATGAACCGCGATAAAGCGGCGGCTGTGGCGCTGAAGCTCGCGGTCGCCTGATCACTGTTAGCAAAGCTTTGATTTGCAATGATCAACGCGGAAACGCCAAGCCCCACAATCGCCCCATAATTGCACTGGGTCAATCGATTCTCGTTTCAGATCTAATCGCGCATTGTCCCGTCGCCGGTCTGGCAGATGCGCGGGTCATGGACCTTGTATTCAGCGCGGCGGCAAGCGTGTTGCGCCGTCAAGGCGGATCGTGGTGCCGTTCAGATAGGGGTTTTCGATGATCTGCCCCACCATCAGCGCGAATTCCGCGGGATCGCCCAGCCGCGCCGGAAAGGGGATATTGGCCGTGATCGCGCGTGTGGTCTCGTCGGGCAGCGCTTCCATCATCGGGGTGCGGAACAGTCCCGGCGCAATGGCCACGCAGCGGATCGCATCACGTGCCAGATCGCGGGCCACAGGCAGGCACATTGCCG
>SKSL01000001.1 GCA_007123015.1 Natronohydrobacter sp.
AATGTGTCGTTTTCCAATGCCTTGATCGACAGCGAAATCCGCTCGCGCTCGGCGTCGACTTCCGAAACCACAGCATTGACAGTATCACCCTTGCGGTAGTCCTGGATCGCCTCTTCGCCGCGCTGATCCCAGCTTATGTCGGACAAATGCACCATGCCATCGATATCGCCGTCGAGACCCACGAACAGACCGAATTCAGTGATGTTCTTGATCTCGCCTTCGATCTGGCTGCCGACCGGATGGGTTTCGGCGAACAGTTCCCACGGGTTACGCATGGTCTGTTTCAGACCAAGGCTGACGCGGCGCTTGGCACCGTCGATTTCCAGCACCATGACCTCGACCTCTTGGCTGGTCGAGACGATCTTGCCGGGATGCACGTTCTTCTTGGTCCAGCTCATTTCCGAGACATGGACCAGACCTTCGACACCGGCTTCGAGTTCAACAAACGCACCGTAATCGGTGATATTGGTCACGCGGCCCTTGTGGACCGAGCCCAAGGCGTACTGGCTCTCAACAGTATCCCACGGATCGGCCTGCAGCTGCTTGATGCCAAGGCTGATGCGATGCGTGTCCTTGTTGATCTTGATGACCTGCACCTTGATCGTCTCGCCAATGGTGACGACTTCGGACGGGTGGTTGACGCGGCGCCATGCCATGTCGGTGACATGCAGCAGACCGTCCACACCACCCAGATCGACAAAGGCCCCATATTCGGTAATATTCTTGACCACACCATCGGCGATCTGACCTTCGGCCAGTTTCGCGATGACTTCGGCACGCTGTTCGGCGCGGCTTTCTTCCAGAATGGCACGGCGCGACACGACGATATTGCCGCGGCGACGGTCCATTTTCAGGATCTGGAAAGGCTGCTTCAGACCCATCAGGGGCCCGGCATCGCGCACCGGGCGCACATCGACCTGAGAACCGGGCAGGAAGGCCACAGCACCGCCCAGATCGACCGTGAAGCCGCCCTTGACGCGGCCGAAGATCGCACCGTCAACACGGGCTTCATCAGCATAGGCTTTTTCCAGACGATCCCAGGCCGCTTCACGGCGGGCTTTCTCGCGGCTGACAACCGCTTCGCCGCGCGCATTCTCGACGCGCTCGAGATAGACCTCGACCTTGTCGCCGACAGCGACTTGCGGGGCTTCGCCCGGTTCGGCAAATTCTTTCAGTTCGACACGGCCTTCCATCTTGTAGCCGACATCGATAATGGCTTGGCCTGCCTCGATGGCAATGACCGTGCCGGTAACGACAGACCCTTCCGACGGCGTGTCCATTTCGAGGCTCTCATTGAGCATAGCCTCGAAATCTTCCATGGTTGCTTTAGCGCACATTCAGGTTTGCTTCCTTTGCATCATGTTTCTGGCCTGGCGGTTGCCTCCGCCGGTCTTTCCTCACACTCAAGCGGTCGTCACAGCACGCGCGATCAGGCAACAAACACAAAGGGTCGCAGCTTGCGCCCGACCCTGCCCGTCTTGCTGATGTGCTCTTTCGGCCTTCTTGATTGGCCGTTCTATACGGTGGACGCGCCGCGCTGACAAGGGTTCAGGCGCGGATTCGACGGGATCATGCTGCTGTTTTGCCCGAAAACGAGGGAAGCGGGCCTGCGGCGAGAGTATGGGGAAGCGGGCCTGCGGCCCGCGGCCTTCGGCGAGAGTATTTGGCGCAAGAAAATGCAAGACGCACATTGCGTGATGCTTTGGGACAGGGATCAGCCGGAGTGGCGCGCGTCACTGCCCATCAGTGCTGTGACGAGGGTGCCCTGTTCTGCCATGCCCCAGGGCGCATTGATCGCAAGAAGCCCGGTCCCGACCATCCGATGCCCGTCGCGGATCGGCGGAAAGCGCGCTTCAAGGACCAGCGCATCGGGGTGATCCTTCAGAAGTTGCGCGACCATGGCCTGATGCGGCGCAGCATTCAGGATCGGATACCAGAGCAGGATCACGCCCACATTCCATTTGCGATGGATCGTGGACACGAATTTCGGAAGTGTCTGATAATCGGATTTCACCTCGTAAGAGGGGTCGATCATCAGCACGCCCCGGCGCGGCTCTGGCGGGCAAAGCGCCTGCATCAGCGCGAACCCGTCCCGCTTTTCGACACGCGCGCGATTGCGCATGACCTGGATCAGCGCTGCATGTTCCTGCGGGTGCAACTCGGCCAAGGTGATCCGGTCATTCATCCGCAACAGATGCGCTGCAATCAGCGGCGAGCCGGGATAGCACTGACTGCCATGCGCAGCGCGCGTGGCATCGATCGCGCGGATATAGGGGTGATCAGGGGCGAAAGACCGCTCCAGGGCAAGAATTCCGGCGGCGGCTTCGCCGGTCCGGCGTGCTTCGAGCGAATCCAGCCGATACAGCCCGCGCCCGGCATGGGTTTCCAGATAGCTGAACGGCTTGTCCTTGTTGGCCATGTAATCCAGCACCCAGGCCAGAAGTGCGTGTTTGTGCACATCTGCCAGATTGCCTGCGTGATAAAGATGTTGATAGGACAGCATGCCCGCGCATGTGGCATGGCGCGCAGCCAATTTCAATCGCTCTGGTGCTGGTGACGCGCGCGCTCTATCATGACTGTGCAAAGCCCGAGGTTCGCATGCATCTCAACCCCCATCTGGCCGCCAACCAAGCCCCGCCTGTGATGGAGGCCCGTCGCTGGATCGCAGAAGTAAGCTTTCCGCCCGAGCGCCCACTTCTGAACCTCAGCCAGGCCGCCCCGGTCGCGCCCCCGCCCGC
The DNA here is from genome assembly GCA_007123015.1 of Natronohydrobacter sp. Taxonomy (GTDB): domain Bacteria; phylum Pseudomonadota; class Alphaproteobacteria; order Rhodobacterales; family Rhodobacteraceae; genus Roseinatronobacter. The sequence goes on from SKSL01000001.1 coordinate 2,739, forward strand.
GCCCTTGCGTGCAGCCATGGCGCAGGCGCTGGAAGACACGGCGACGCATCTTTATGGCCCCGTGCTGGGCCTGCCTGAACTGCGTGATGCATTGGCGTCGCGGATGTCGCGGCTTTATCGCGGCGAGGTCGCGGCGCGTCAGATCGCGATCACATCGGGCTGCAATCAGGCGTTTTGCGCATCGATTTCCGCCTTGGCCAGC
>SKSL01000032.1 GCA_007123015.1 Natronohydrobacter sp.
CAATGACGGTGCGCAATGTGATTCAGCGCGCCGCATAGCGTCACTGAAAGCAATTCAAAGATTGGCGGATAGGAAGGCGGATCAATCTGCCAGTATTCTTATTTATGCTTTATATTCAGAATATTACAGGAATAAGTGGCAGCCCGTAGGGGAATCGAACCCCTCTTTCCAGGTTGAAAACCTGGCGTCCTAACCGATAGACGAACGGGCCACTTGGTGTGTCTCGTGGCTTTTATGCAAAGCGATAATCCTGTGCAAGAGGGATGACGTCTTTTTTCGGCGTATTTGCACAAGATAAATCAGGACCGATCGGGTCTTGCTGCATCATCAAGGCGCAGCTGCGGGGTCTGTCGCCCACCCCAATGATTGATTTCCAAGCGCCCTGCCAGATGTAGCCGCGCCCCCTGAGTTGATGCGATCAGCGCACCCAGCCCTGTTTCAAAAGCACCGAAAGCGACGGCCTCCATCACAGTGCCATCACGATCCTTGAATCTCGCGCGCAAATGGCTCTCTCCCATGCGCCGGATAGACTGGATGCTCATGTCGGGAAAGGCAAAACGCGGCGCAGGTACCGCAGCGCCGAACGGGCCAGCCGATTCGAGTTGTTCGATCAACTCGACCGACGCCGCCGCAGGCATCAGAACACCATCGATCGGCAGCACCCGCGCCCGCGCCGTTTCCGCACCCTGTTGCGCCAGAAGCTCTTCCAGGCGCGCCATGGCAGCGTCCAGCCTTTCCGAGGCGACAGTCAGACCCGCAGCCATCCTGTGCCCGCCACCCTTCTCCAGCAACCCCTCTTGCACAAGGCGCTGCACCGCCGCACCCAGATCGATGCCGGGAATGGACCGGCCCGACCCTTTCCCGATCCCACCCTCAAGTCCGATCACGATCGCGGGGCGATGGGTCGCTTCTTTCAGCCGCGCGGCCGCGATCCCGATCACACCGGGGTGCCAGCCTGTACCCGCAGCCCAGACCAGCGGACCCTCCAGCCCGCGCGCCTCGGCCTGCGCCAAGGCAGCGGCCCGGACGCCCGCTTCGATTTCGCGCCGTTCCGTGTTGAGCTGGTCCAAACGCTCAGCCAGCGCCGCGGCCTCATGCGGGTCCTCACATGCCAGCAGCCGCGCGCCCAGATCCGCCGCGCCGATCCGTCCACCAGCATTCACGCGCGGACCGAGCACAAACCCCAGATGATAGGCCGCAGGCGGGGTGTCCAGCCGCGCCACATCAGCCAAGGCGCGCAGCCCGACACGGTCGCGACGGGCCATGACCTTTAATCCCTGGCGCACAAACGCCCGGTTCACGCCCAGCAGCGGCGCGACATCCGCAACCGTGGCAAGGGCAACAAGATCAAGCATTGCCATCAGATCCGGCCCCTGCTGGCCCTGACCACGCAGCTGGCGATTGGCCTCGACCAGCATCAGAAACACAACACCAGCGGCGCAAAGATGGCCCAGATCACCCGTTTCATCCTGTCGATTGGGATTGACCACAGCATGGGCCTGTGGCAGCTCTGCCCCTCCCAGATGGTGATCCAGCACGATCACATCGGCCCCTTTCGCCGCTGCAATGGCCTCATGGCTGACTGTGCCGCAATCCACACACAGGATCAGATCATGCACTGCGGCAAGATCGGACATCGCGGGCACATTCGGCCCATAACCTTCGTCGATCCTGTCCGGAATATAGAGCGTCGCCTCGCACCCCATCGCGCGCAGCCAACAGGTCAGCAACGCAGCAGAGGCCCCGCCATCCACATCGTAATCGGCAAAAATCGCGATCCGCTCGCGCGCCGTGAGAGCTGCCAAAAACCGCGCCGCGGCCTGTTCCATATCGCGCAGACTGCGCGGATCTGGCAGCAGATCACGCAGCATGGGGCTCAGATAGGCCTCGACCTCGTCTGGCGCGACCCCGACGCGCGCAAGCACTGCACAGACTGCAGGCGACAGATCGGTGGCCTGCGCAATGGCTTCGGCCTGTCGGGCGCGGACAGCATCAGGGCCAACCCAGCGGTGCCCAAGAGCCGAGCTCTCAACTCCCAGATAGGCCGGTTCCATCACGGCGCTCTTTGCATTTTCTTGCGAAAAATACTCATTCGACACAACCTGCCATACTGCGCGCTGCAACCGGGGCGCGCCTGGCCTTAAACGGGCGTACGATAGCTCATGCGCCGAACCGATCCGGTTTTCGAGCGCATGAGCAGCGTGTCAGTCGTGACCCAGCCGGGCTCTGTCTTGATGCCGCTGACGATAGACCCATCCGTCACGCCTGTGGCTGCGAAGATCACATCGCCGGTGATCATCTCGTCACGCGTATAGACCTTGTCGAAATCGCTGATGCCGGCGCGTTTGGCGCGCGCTTTCTCATCTTCATTGCGGAAGATCAGCTTGCCATAGATCTGACCGCCCATGCATTTCAGCGCCGCTGCCGCCAACACCCCTTCAGGCGCCCCGCCAGAGCCCATATACATGTCAATCCCGGTCAGGACAGGTTCGGCACAATGCATCACACCGGCCACATCACCATCCATGATCAGCCGGATCGCTGCCCCGGTCGAGCGCAGATCGGCGATCATCTCTTCATGCCGGGGGCGTTCGAGCACACAGACCGAGATATCGGCCGGCTCGCAGCCCTTGGCCTTTGCCAGCGCGCGCACACGATCGGCCGGGGTCATTTCCATGGTCACGGTATCGGGCGCAAAGCCCGGCCCGATGGCCAGCTTGTCCATGTAGACATCGGGCGCGTGTAGCATGGTGCCGCGCGGGGCCATGGCGATCACGGTCAGCGCATTGGGGAAATCCTTGGCCGTCAGTGTCGTCCCTTCCAGCGGATCAAGCGCGATATCCACTGCAGGCCCAGTGCCACTGCCCACTTCTTCGCCAATATACAGCATCGGCGCCTCGTCACGCTCCCCCTCGCCGATGACCACCCGACCAGCGATGTCGAGCATGTTCAGCTGCCGCCGCATCGCATCGACCGCGGCCTGGTCGGCCGCTTTCTCATCCCCGCGCCCCACCAGCCGGGCCGAAGCGAGCGCCGCCGCCTCGGTCACCCGTGCAAGGCCCAGGGACAAAAGACGGTCGTGAAATTCCGGTGATGTGGCGGCCATGGCGTATCTGTCCCTCTTAATGTGCTTTGCCTCGCTTCTAGCCCTGCAAGGCCCATCGGCACAAGCGAAGCTGCACAGCATCTGACGATGAGAGCGCAAACAGCGCCACCCTGCGGCGCAAAAGACTCAGTCTTGCGCGTCAATCTTCCTCGATGGCCAGGGCAACAGGGGCCCCCATCACCACGCCGGTCTCTTCGGCGAGCATGAGCGCGTGATCAATTGCATCGCGTGTCGTCTTATGCGTGATGATCAGCACAGGGGCGCGGGTGTCCTGATGGCCATATTGCCGCATACGGTTGATGGAGACCCCGGCATTGCCCAGTGCCTCGGCCACTTTGGCCAGCGCGCCGGGCTTGTCCAGAAGCCCCATGCGCAGATACCACGGCTTTGATCCCATCGCCTTGGCTGACACAGCCTGTTCCAGACTGTCTGCAGGCTGGCCAAAGACCGGCAGCCGGAAGCCGCGCGCGATATCGATCACATCGCCCATCACCGCGCTGGCTGTCGGCCCCTCGCCTGCACCCGGCCCGCGCAGGATAATCTGCTCGACTGCGTCGCCTTCGATCACGATCATATTCGTGCCACCCTTGAGTTGGCCCAGCGGGCTCTCGGCGGGGACCAGACAGGGTGTCATGGACTGCTCAAGCCCCCGACCTGTCATCTGCGCCACCCCCAGCAGCTTGATCCGCAAGCCAAGATCGGCCGCAGCGCGGATATCCTCGATCGAGATCCGCTCGATCCCTTCCAGCGCAATCGCGTCGAAATCGGGCCGCGTGCCGAAGGCGATGGCACTGAGCAGCGTCAGCTTGTGAGCGGCATCGATCCCGCCCACATCCAGCGTCGGATCGGCCTCCAGATAGCCCAGCTGGTTGGCTTCCTCAAAGACTGTTTCATAGGGCAGGCCCGCATCTTCCATCCGGGTCAGGATATAATTGCAGGTCCCATTCATGACACCCTTTATCCGTGTGATCCGATTGCCTGCAAGGCCTTCGGTCAAGGCCTTGATGACCGGAATCCCGCCTGCGACCGCGGCCTCGAAGCGCAGCGCCACACTCGCTGCCTCGGCGGCTTCGGCCATCGCCTGACCATGGATCGCCAAAAGCGCCTTGTTGGCTGTGACGACATGCTTGCCGCGCGCAATCGCGGCTTCGGTCAGCGCCTTGGCTGGACCATTCTCGCCCCCCATCAGCTCGACCACGACATCGACATCTTCGCGACGGGCAAGCGCAACCGGGTCATCTTCCCAGTCACAGCCCGAAATATCCACACCGCGATTGCGTGTCCGCGAGCGCGCTGAAACCGCCACGATCTCGATGGGCCGCCCGGCGCGGCGTGCGAGCAGATCGCGATGGCTTTGCACGATCCGCACCAGCCCTGTGCCAACAGTGCCAAGCCCGGCGATTCCCAGGCGCAAGGGGGGGGTCATATCGGCGCTCCGTCTGCTTGTCTGAATACATTGCGGCTCTGTTATCCGCTTGCAGACAAGCTTGCAATGCGCAGCGACAGGTAGGGTGCGTGCTCAGCACGCACCTTACGCAAGCTCAAGCGCCCAGCTTCGCGGCATCGCGTGCCAAAGCCTCTCGCGTTGCATTGCGCCGGTACCAGAGCGTGATCGCCGTCGATGTCAGCACGATGAACAGCGAATAGAGCACCGGGATCAGCAAGACCTCTTGCTGCATTGCGTCTGTGAAGGTCAGCGTGATCACCAGCACGGCCAGCGGCCCGTTCTGAATGCCCGTTTCCAGCGAAATCGTGCGCGACCGGTTGGTGTCCTGCCCCAGCCCGCGCGCGACCCAATAGCCGAACAACATGCCGCACAACCCGATACCAATGGTGGCCGCGTAGATCGGCAAGCCTGTCTCCAGCAGCAACTGGTAATTGCGCGGCACCCAACTGGCGATCAGAAACAGGATCACCACCACCCCCATGAAGGACCCGATCAGCTCGATCGTCGCCCCGATATTCGGGTTCAGCTTGCGCAGCCCCATCCCCAGCACCGTCGGGATCAGCAGCACCACCAGAATTTGGGCCACATTCGCAGGCGGGATGGCGAAATCCCCTGTCACCCCCGCAAGCCCGCCATAAATGCTCAGCAGCAGCGGCACCATGATCACAGCCACCAGCGTCGAGACCACAGTCATCATGATCGACAGCGCCAGCACGCCTTTCGAGAAATAGGCAAAGATATTCGACGTCGTCCCCCCCGGCATGCAGGCGATCAGCAACAGCCCCACCACCAGCGCAGGCGGCAGCCCCAGCCCGATGGCCAGCAGAAAGCCCAGAAACGGCATCACGGCGAACTGGCTGAGCAGCCCCACCAGGATCCCTTTCGGCTTGCGAAAGGCAATGCGGAAATCGCGCGGGGTCATGGACGCCCCCATGCCCAGCATGATCACCATCATCATGATGCCCAGAAGTGTTGTCTCCAATTCGGTCAGCATCGCCTTACGCTCCCTTCTCGAATTCAGCCCGCGTTTCGGACTTCAGATCCTTGCGCAGGATCTTTCCGATGGGGGATTTCGGCAACTCGTCCCGGATGATCACCGAGCGCGGCACCTTGTAAGCAGCCAGATGCTTGCGGCAATGCGCGATCACATCCTCTTTTGTAACAGTTTTGGCGACATCCGGGTTCTGCACCACATAGGCGCGCACCGCCTCGCCCGTACCTTTGTCCGGCACACCGATCACAGCGGCCTCAAGGACAGTGTCGAGCTTCGACAGGCAATCCTCGACTTCATTCGGGTAGACGTTGAAGCCAGAGACCAGAACCATATCCTTCTTACGATCCACGATGCGCAGAAAGCCGTCATCATCCATCACCGCCACATCGCCCGTGAAACACCAGCCATTCTGCAAGGTCTTTTCCGTCTCGTCCGGTCGGTTCCAGTAGCCGCGCATCACTTGCGGGCCGCGCACCAGCAACTCCCCCGGCTGGCCATGCGCCACAGCTTCCGCCTGATCATCGACCAGCACCACATCCGTCCCCGGCGCAGGCACCCCGATGGAGCCTACGCGCACATCCTGATCAAGCGGGTTGAAACTGACCAGCGGCGCAGTTTCGGTCAGCCCGTAGCCTTCCGCGATCCGCGTCCCGGTGATGGTCTGCCAGCGCGCCGCGACCGCCTCGTGCAACGCGGTGCCGCCCGCAATCGCGGCTTTCAGATGTTTCGGCGGATAGGCGTTGAACCATTCCTCATTCATCAACCCGTTGAACAGCGTGTTGACGCCGGTGATCCAAGTGACCGGGTAATTCTCCAGCGCGCGCTGGATATTCTGCACCGGGCGCGGCGAGGGCACGAGGATATTGCGCGCGCCCAGATCGAAAAACACCATCAGATTGGCCGTGAAGGCAAAGATGTGATAGAGCGGCAGGGCGGTCAGGATCACATCGTCGCCGGTCATGTAGCGCGCGCCCATCGCCTTGACCTGATCGATATTGGCCAGAATATTGCCATGTGTCAGCATCGCGCCCTTGGCCACGCCTGTCGTGCCGCCGGTATATTGCAAGAGCGCCAGATCATCGGGCCCGAGCCTGTCCCAATCCGTGACTTCGGGCAGACCCCGCCCCAGCTTCAACGCCTGCCGGATACGCAACACTGGCACGCCCAGATCCGGCACAGGCGGCAGGCTTTTCGTCCAGACCTTCTGCACCCCGCGCACCACCAGTTCCGGCACGCGCGGGAAGAACTCGGGCACGCCTGCCAGCACCACATGACGGATCGCGGTTTGCGGGATCACCTCGGCCAATTTGTCGGCGAACATATCCGAGATCACCAGCACTTCCGCGCCGCTGTCGCGGAACTGGTGGATCATCTCATCCGGCGTATAGAGCGGGTTCGTATTGACCAGCACGCAGCCCGCCTTGAACGCGCCGAAGACCGCCACCGGATAGGCCAGCCCATTGGGCAATTGCACAGCGACCCTGGCCCCCAGTGCCAGCTTGCAGTGATGGCGCAGGAAGGACGCGAAAGCATCCGACATTGCACCGACCTTGGCGTAGCTCAGGCTGCCATTCATCCCGTTGGGCACCACGCAGGTAAAGGCGCGGCGCTTGGCATGTGCGGCTGAACTGGCGGCAATCAGATGCGCGATGGATGCATGCGCCGGTGGGGTAAGCTCTGGCGCGATCTCTGCACCATAGGCCGCCGTCCAAGGCCGGGGAAATTCTTGTGTCACGATTTACCTCCCATCCCCGCTGCGAGTGCGGGGCTCCTGACATCACAATTCCTCAGCCTGACTGTCTGGGCAAGTCCTGACGTTACGCGGTCCGGCCCCAAAACCCTGCGTCACAAAGCAGAAAACATTGTTTTCTGCGCCACAGACCAGTCTGCCCCGTCCAGTCTACCATGTCTGGACAGCAGGCGCGGGAATTCTACGGTTATTCTTGCGTTCGTCATAGGGATTTCATATCCGAGCGCTTCCAGTCATGGGGACGAAAAGCAGGAGCGCCACATGCACGACCAGATCTTCCAATCATACGGGGTTCATCGCTGGGGGGCGGGCATGTTCGCGCCACTGCCCAATGGCGATCTTGGGCTGGTCAATCCCGAACGCCCCGACGCGCCCCCGGCCAGCCTGCCTGCACTCTTGCACGATCTGGACGCGCGCGGCATTCACACGCCCGTTCTGGTGCGCGTGGGGGCCTTCCTGAAACGCCAGCTGGAAGCGCTGAACCTTGCTTTCGCCAAGGCCATTGAAGCGAATGACTACAAATCCCCCTATCGCGGTGTCTTCCCGATCAAGGTCAACCAGCAGGCAGAGGTGATCGACCGCATCGTGGATTATGGCCGCCCCTTCCAGTTTGGTCTGGAAGCCGGGTCCAAGCCCGAGCTGATCCTCGCGCTGTCGCGCGATCTGCCGAAAGACGCGCTTCTGATCTGCAACGGCATCAAGGATGCCGAATTCATCCGCCTTGGCATTCTGGCGCGCAAGGCCGGGATCAACTGTGTTCTGGTCATCGAATCACCGGGCGAGACCGATACAGTGATCGCCGAAGCCAAGCGTCTTGGCGAAAAGCCCGCGCTGGGCGTGCGCATCAAGCTGACGCGGCGCGTGACAGGCAACTGGGCGGACAGCTCTGGCGACCGCTCGACATTCGGGTTGACCACCAAGGAAGTGGTGGACCTGATCGACAAGCTGCGCGCCGCTGACATGCTGGATTGCCTGGTGCTGCAGCATGCGCATCTGGGATCACAAGTCCCGCAGATGATGGATATTCGTCAGGCCGTGGATGAAGCCTGCCGCTTCTATACCGAGCTGCGCCGCCTTGGCGTGCCACTGGAATATCTCGATCTGGGCGGGGGCTTGGGCATCGACTACACGGGCGAAGCGCGGGCTTCCGAAAACTCCGTCAATTACACGATGGACGAATATTGCGCCAATGTCGTGGAAACGGTGAAATACCAGATGGACGAGGCCGAAGTCCCGCATCCCACGCTGGTCACGGAATCGGGCCGCGCGATTGTCGCCTATTCTTCGATGCTGCTCTCGGATATTCTGGAAGCCAGCTATTTCGACCGCTCGGCCCCCATCACGCCCGAAGAAGACGACCACCACATGCTTGCGGACATGGCGGCGATCGTGGATTACATCCAGCCGCGGCGGCTGCAGGAATGTCTGAATGACGCGGAATATTACCGCGAGGAATTGCGCGCCCTGTTCCGCCGCGGCGTGATCGGGATCGAGGAAGTCGCCCGCGCCGAGCAGATTTTCCTTTATGTCGTGGGCCGCATCAAGGATCTGGTCGCCCAGACCCCCGATGTGCCGCAGGAAGTGCTGGAAGAGCTCTCGGCCCATCGCGACATCTACCGCGCGAATTTCTCGCTCTTTCAGTCGCTGCCCGATGTCTGGGCGATTGACCAGCTTGTCCCCATCGCGCCCCTGCAACGGCTGACCGAGACGCCGACCCGCCGCGCGGTGCTGTCGGACATCACCTGCGACAGCGATGGCAAGATCGACCAGTTCGTGCTGGGCGATGGGGTCGGCAATGCGCTTCCGATCCATGAACTGCGCGCGCGAGAGCGCTATTTCATCGGTATCTTTCTGGTCGGTGCCTATCAGGAAACGCTGGGCGATCTGCACAACCTGTTTGGCGACACCAATATCGTGACAGTCGATTTCAACGAAGATGGTACACTGGAAATCCAGCACGAGGTCGAAGGCGATACAGTCTCGGAAGTCATGGCCTATGTGGAATATGAGCCCAAGCAATGCCTTGACGCCTTCAAGCGGATCGTCGAGCGTGGCGTGCAAAGCGGGGCGCTAAATCCGTCACAGCGGCGCATGATGATGGAAACCTACCGCCACGCGCTGGGCGGCTATACCTATTACGAACATGAGGAGCATGAGCATGGCTAACAAGGATGTTCTGGTGATCGGCGCAGGCGGCGTGGCCTCGGTCACGCTGCACAAGATGGCGATGAATCGCGACCTGTTTCCGGGACGCATTGCTGTCGCCAGCCGCACCCTTGCGAAATGCGAGGCCATCGCGGCGGAAGTGAAGTCCCGCACCGGCATCGAGATCGAAACCTATGAGGTTGACGCCAACGATGTCGATCAGACCGTCGCGCTGATCGAAGCCGTGCAGCCTGCGCTGCTGGTGAACCTCGCCCTGCCCTATCAGGATCTGGACCTGATGGCGGCCTGTTTGCGCACCGGCGTGCATTATCTGGACACGGCCAATTACGAGCCGCCCGAGGAAGCCAAATTCGAATATTCCCACCAGTGGAAACTGCATGACCAGTTCAAAGCGGCCGGGCTGATGGCCACTCTGGGCGTGGGCTTCGACCCCGGTGTGACCTCGATCTTCGCCGCCTATGTGCGCAAGCATTACCTGTCGGGCATCCGGTTGATCGACATTCTGGACTGCAATGGCGGCGATCACGGCCACCCGTTTGCGACCAATTTCAACCCGGAAATCAATATCCGCGAAGTGACGGCGGAAGTGCGGCATTGGGAAAACGGCGGTTGGGTTACAAGCCCCGCCATGTCCACCAAGGTCGAATTCGATTTCGATCAGGTCGGCCCGAAGAACATGTATCTGATGTATCATGAGGAACTGGAGTCGCTTGTCACCCATTTCCCCGAAATCGAGCGCGCGCGTTTCTGGATGACCTTTGGCGACGCCTATATCAACCATGTCACCGTGTTGCAGAATGTCGGCATGACCTCGATCGAGCCGGTGGAATATGAAGGCCACCAGATCATCCCGCTGCAATTCCTGAAAGCCGTGCTGCCGAACCCCGGCGATCTGGGCGAGCGCACCAAGGGCAAGACCAATATCGGCGATATCATCACCGGCCCTGCGCAGGATGGATCGGGCGAAAAGACCTATTACATCAACAACATCTGCGACCATGAAGAATGTTACCGCGAAGTCGGATCGCAGGCCGTCAGCTACACGACCGGCGTCCCGGCCTTCATTGGGGCGGCGCTGATGCTGAACAGCACATGGTCGGGCGCGGGCGTGTTCAACACCGAACAGCTTGACCCCGATCCGTTCATGGAAATGCTCAACCAGCACGGGTTGCCGTGGACGATCACGGAACTCTCGGCCCCGGCTGATTTCTGATGGCGATGCAGACCCATGCAGGCGATCCGGGCGCGTTTGCCCGGTTCGACCTTGGCCGCGTGCCCTCGCCCTGCTTCGTGGTGGACGAGGTGCGGCTTGAGGCCAATCTGCGCGTGCTGGCCGATATTCAGGCCCGCTCTGGCGCGACAGTGCTTTGCGCGCTCAAAGCCTTTTCCATGTGGGAGCTTGCGCCGCTGGTGTCGCGCTACCTGTCCGGCGTCTGCGCCTCGGGCCTGTGGGAAGCGCGCTTGGGCCGCGAGCATTATGGCGGCATCGTCGAGACCTATTCGGCGGGCTACAAACCGGATGAGATGCCAGAGATCATCCGCC
>SKSL01000284.1 GCA_007123015.1 Natronohydrobacter sp.
CCGCTGCACGGTTCGACGATCAATGGTGTAAGGGTCTATCCGCCTACCGAGTTGAAGGCAATTATCGAAAAATCGCAATGCCGCGAGGTCCTGTTGGCCATGCCCAGTATCAACCGGATGCGGCGTCGCAGGATCGTGTCGCGGCTTGAAAGCCTGGAGGTCAAGGTCAAGACGATCCCCGGGATGGGGGATCTGGTGGCCGGTCGGGCGCAATACACCGATTTGCGCCCTGTGACCCCAGAAGACCTGCTGGGCCGCGACCCTGTGCCACCGGACCCCGAACTGATGACCCGCAACATCACTGGCAAGGTGGTCATGGTCACCGGGGCTGGTGGATCCATCGGGTCCGAACTGTGCCGCCAGATCCTTGCACAGGACCCGGCGCAGTTGATCTTGCTCGATATTTCAGAATACGCGCTTTACTCGATCGCCACGCAACTGCGCGACCGTACCGACACCGAGGTTGACCGGCTTGTACCGCTTCTTGGCTCGGTTCAGGATGCCGAACGGATGCGCGCGATCATGGCACGGTTCCGCGTCCAGACCATTTACCACGCGGCCGCCTATAAACATGTCGGACTTGTGGAAGAAAACCTGATCGAGGGGTTGATCAACAATGTCTTTGGCACGCGCGTTCTGGCAGATATTGCCGTGGCGCAAAGAGTAGAGAATTTCATTCTTGTTTCATCCGACAAGACAGTGCGCCCGACAAATGTCATGGGCGCATCGAAACGTCTTGCCGAGTTGATCTGCCAGGCCCATGCCTGCACACAGGCCAAGCTGCCAAAGACCCGCCGCACGACGTTTTCGATGGTGCGCTTCGGGAATGTTCTGGGGTCTTCCGGTTCCGTCATCCCGCGCTTTCGCGAACAGATCGAACGCGGCGGGCCTGTGACAGTAACCCACCCGGAAGTGACGCGCTATTTCATGACCGTGACCGAAGCCGCGCAGCTCGTCATTCAGGCCGGCGCCATGGCCCGCGGCGGTGACGTTTTCGTTCTGGATATGGGAGCGCCTGTCCGCATCCTTGATCTTGCCCGATCCATGATCCGCCAGCATGGACTGACACCTTATATGGTGGATGAGAATGAGCAGCCGATTGCCGAAGGGGGCGACATCCCGATCAAGATCATCGGGCTGAAACGGGGTGAGAAGCTTTACGAAGAACTGCTCATTGGCGACAATCCCACTGGCAGTGCACATCCGCGGATCATGACCGCCTCGGAAATTGCGATGTCTTCGGACGAACTTGCGAATATCCTTGATGTCATGCAAGCCGCTTGCCGCCGTGGCGATTACCTGTTCCTGCATCAATTGCTTCTGAACGCGCCGCTCGCTTACAACCCGCAAAGCGATGATATCAACGATCTGACATGGCGTAGAGTGCAGGCACATTCCAAATCTGTCGCGACAGCATTACGGGTTGTTCACTGAAGGGCGCGTCGCGCCGACGCAAACAGGCGCGACTTCGGACAACATCAGATCCGCTCTGCAGTGAGAAAAGCGGATGCGCATCGTAAATGCAGCTTGAGCACATCCGCACGACACCGGCGCACCCATGCATAGCGCCCAAAATAGAGCATGTCGCTCGGAAGTGGTTACCGGTTCCGAGCTTTCCGACATGCGAAAACAATAGCCCAGAGCGTGTGGCGTGAATGCGAGTGAACACGATACGCTCTCGAGTGCGCGATTACCATGCCAGTCCGCGCTCAACTGTCGTTGCCCCGGGTATGGAAGCATGTGTGTCATGTCCGCTAGAGCACACGGCGGGGCAGGATTATGCCGGGCTCATGGCATTGCATTGACCTTGGCCACAAAGCAGATCACAACCGGGTCACTGCGGATTGATTCCTGCGCGCATTACTCAGGCGAGGCCCCTGTGACGAAGTTTTCCACGCGACGTGTTTTTCTCATCAGCGCGACTTCACTGGTTTTGACTGGCTGCGCAGTCCCCCGCGGGGCCCCATCGAAAAACGAGGTCCTGAGTGGGGCGAACAGGGACGACGCCGATTTTGCCCTTGAGCTTGTGACCCGGGACCGGCTGCCCGACTACGCGCGCTGGTATACGGGCGAGTCGTACCTGACAGCGTCATGGCCATCACGCGCAGGCGCGCCAACTGATCAGCGCCTTGCACCCGGCGACAGGCTCGCGTTGCGGATTTGGGATGCAGGCGACAGCTCTCTGATCGCGGCAGCGGGTGCCCCCTTTGCAGATGTCGAGAATGTGGTCGTGTCGGGCTCGGGGCATATCGACCTGCCTTATATCGATTCGGTCCATGTCGGCGGCTTGACCCTTGCCGGTGCACGCGCACGGCTGCAGGAACGCCTGACCGAAATCATCCCCTCTGCACAAGTCCAGGCCGAAGTGACCCAGGGACGCCGCAACTCGGTCGATATCGTCGCAGGTGTTGCAAGTTCCGGTTCCTATCCCATGAGCGAGCGGAATCTTGCCCTGACAAGCTTGCTGGCCTCAGCAGGCGGCGTGAAGGACAGCCTGAACAATCCTGTAGTGCAGATCACGCGCGGGGGCCGTGTCTATCGCCAGACGCTCGAAAAAATCCTGTCTGACCCGACGCATGATCCCGGTTTGCAAGGTGGCGACAGGATCGCCGTCATCCCTGATCCGCGCAAGTTCACTGTTCTTGGCGCAACAGGCTCTGAGCAGGTCATGGATTTCGACGCGCATGAAATCTCTGCCCTTCGCGCCGTCTCAATGACCGGCGGGATGAGTGATGCGCGGGCAGATCCGAAGGGGATTCTGGTGCTGCGCCGGTATCCGGCGGCGAAAGTCGGACATGCAGGCGGTCCCGAGAAGGATCGCGTGGTGTTCAGCTTCGACCTGACGCGCGCAGACGGGCTGTTCAGCGCTGACGAGTTCAAGCTGCAAGACGGTGATATCTTGCTGGCCACTCAAGCCCCTGCGACGACCGTGCAACGGGTGCTGGGTCTGTTCGGCGCGCTTCTGGGCACCAGCACGGCTGTTCAGGCCCTGTGAGCCGTGTCCTTGTTCTCGGTGCCACCGGGCGTCTGGGCGCGATGCTGCAGCGACACTGGTCGCAAGGTCAACTTCAACCGATCTGGCACGGGCGCAATCTGCAAGGGACGAATTGCACATTTGACCTGCTTGACCAGCATTCATGGCCCAAAGTTCTGCAGGCCGATATTATCTTGTGTTTTGCAGGTATCGTTCCCGGCAAGGGCGATCTGAACCTGAATGTGACGCTTGGGGAAGCGGCGGTACAGCTTGGGGCGAAACTGGGCGCGCGGCGGGTCTTTCTGTCGTCTTCGGCGGCGATCTACGGGGGCGGGTCCGGGGCGCTGCACGAAGCAGATCCGCTTGCCCCTGCCCTGCCCTATGGTCAGACGAAATTGCAGATGGAACGCGCGGCTGCCGCGCTTGGCGCAGGCTTGGGCGTGGCGGTCACGTCCTTGCGGATCGGCAATGTGGCCGGGGCCGATGCGCTACTTGCGCAACCCGGCAAAGAGCGCAGGCTGGACCAATTCAGCGACGGACAAGGGCCACGGCGGTCCTATATCGGCCCTAGTGCCCTGGCCGGGATGCTTGGCAGCCTGTGCATGGCCGAAGCAGACAGCACGGCCCTGCCCGATTGCCTGAATATCGCGCTTGATGGGGCCGTTGCCATGGCAGATCTGTGTCACGCGGCCGGGCTGGAGGTGATCTGGCGCCCTGCCCCGCCAGAGGCCCTGCCCGAGGTCACACTCGATGTCACGCGTCTTGGCGCTATCATCCCGGTGCCCAAAGCCTGCCCTGCCCAGATCATCGCGGATTGGCGTGCAGACGCATCGAACAAGGAGGGCGCATGACCGCGTCGAAACGGCTGACCGATCTGCTGCTGGTCCTGTTTCTGGCACCGCTGCTGCTGCCCGCGCTGCTGCTGGCCTGTGTGGTCCTCTGGGCCCGGCAGGGCCGTCCGATCTTCTATCTCAGCGAACGGATGCGCGCGCCGGGCCAGCCCTTCACGCTCTGGAAACTGCGCACCATGCATCAGGTCGCGCGCGATTCGGGTGTGTCCGGCGGCGACAAGGTGGCTCGGATCACACCGCTCGGGGCGCTTTTGCGCCGCAGCCGCATGGATGAATTGCCGCAATTGTGGAACATCCTGCGCGGCGATATCTCTTTCGTGGGCCCAAGGCCGCCCTTGCGGCTTTATGTCGAGCGTTTCCCGGCGCTCTATGCAGAAGTGCTGCGCGCGCGGCCCGGTGTGACAGGGCTGGCAAGTCTGGTCTATGCGGGTCACGAAGCGCAGCTTCTTGCGCGGTGCCGCACTGCCGAAGAGACCGACGCCAGCTATGCGCGCAACTGCGTGCCGCGCAAGGCGCGGATCGACCTGATCTATCACCAGCATCACTCTGTCGGCTTCGATCTGTGGCTGATCGCCATCACAGCCCTGCGCGTGCTCGGCATGGCGCGCGGCAAGCGCTTGCCGCGCCCGCCGCGCTGGTGATCAGCAGCGCGAGCTGCAGCAACGTCGCGCCTGTCAGGCTGTCGTCACTCGACATTGTTCAAGAGCTGCTGACCATATTGGTTCTTGGCAAAAAGCTCGGCCCGTGCGCGCAACTGGTCGGAACTGATCCAGCCATTGTGAAAGGCAATCTCATCGGGACTGCCGATCTGCTGGCCCTGACGCTCGGACAAGGTGCGCACGAAGTTGCCCGCATCGAGCAGGCTGGCATGTGTTCCCGTATCGAACCAGGCATAGCCGCGCCCCATCTTCTGGACCTGAAGCGCACCTTCCGACAGGTAGCTTTCCAGCAGATCCGTGATTTCCAACTCGCCCCTTGGTGAGGGCGTTATGGCGCGCGCGCGCGCTGGCGCTGAACCGTCCACGAAATAAAGGCCGGTCACTGCATATGGCGATTGCGGCACTTGCGGCTTTTCAATGATCGAGACAACCTTGTCCTGCGCATCAAACGCCACGACGCCGTATCGCTCCGGGTCCGAAACGCGATAGCCGAAAACAGTCGCCCCGGACGGTTGCGCATCGGCCGCGTGCAACATCTCGACCAGGCCATGGCCAAAGAAGATATTATCCCCCAGAACCATCAAGGCAGGCGCCCCGGCCAGGAAATCTTCAGCCATAATGAAGGCCTGCGCCAGACCGTCGGGGCTGTTCTGCACAATCCAGGTCAGTTGCAAGCCCCATTGGCTGCCATCGCCCAGCAAGCGCTGGAACTGGGCCTGATCCTGTGGCGTGGTGATGACAGCGATCTCGCGGATACCGGCCAGCATCAGCACAGAAAGCGGGTAATAGATCATTGGCTTGTCATAGACAGGCAGCATCTGCTTGCTGACGCCCATGGTCACGGGGTAAAGTCGCGTGCCCGATCCCCCGGCCAGAATGATCCCCTTGCGCATGGTCATGCTGTTCCCTTCAATTCCGAAATGACAGTTTTCAAATCAGTGCGCCAATCTGGCTGGGCCAGACCGAAGCGTTCAAGCCGCGCACAGTCAAGGCGCGAATTCAAGGGCCGGGGTGCGGGCGTCGGATAGGCCGCAGAGGGGATATCCTCGATCTGACAGCTCAGCGCGGCCTCGGCCATGATGGTCCGCGCGAAATCGGCCCAACTGGTCGCAGGTGCCCCCGAAAAGTGATAGACGCCCGAAAGCTCCGGGCGGGCGCGCAAATCCGTTGCGATCCGCAGACAGGCCATCGCAATCGCCTGTGCAGAGGTCGGCCCGCCAATCTGATCGGCGACCACTGTAAGACGCGTGCGCTCGGCACCAAGCCGAAGCATCGTTTTCACGAAATTGGTGCCATGGGCTGAAAAGACCCAACTGGTGCGCAGGATCGCATATGTCCCGCCCGCAGCGCGTACATGCGCCTCGCCTTTCAGCTTCGAACGCCCATAAGCCCCTAAAGGCGCGGTCGGATGCTCAGGCGTAAAGGGCTGATCGCCCGCGCCGTCAAAAACGTAGTCGGTCGAGATCTGCACAAACGGGATCGACTGCGCGGCACAGGCGCGGGCCATGGCGGCCGGGGCCTCGGCATTGATGATCGTGGCAAGGTCCTCCTCGGCCTCGGCCCGGTCGACGGCGGTCCAGGCGGCTGCATTGATCACGGCATCGGGGGCATGGGCCAGAATGGCGTCGTGACAGGCCATCGGATCGCGTAGATCGGCCTGTTCCCGACTCAGGAAGGCCGCCCTCGGCGCAATCCGGGCCAATTCGCGCGCGACCTGACCACTCTGGCCGAAAACGAGAAGCGTCATCACTACATACTCTCTTTTGGTGCTGGCCTGACCGTAGCGCGCGGCCAGCGATCCCTTGCCTGCAATCCGCGCCTCCGCCCGACCAATGACCCAGGCTTACGCCTTGGTGGCAGCACTCACCCCCAACCGCTCGCCCACGCCCTTGCGGGTCTGCAAGGGCCGCCACCAGGCCTCATTCGCCAGATACCAGGCGACAGTGCGGCGCAGCCCTTCTTCGACAGTGACCGAAGGCCGCCAGCCCAGTTCGGTGCGGATCCGCTGCGGATCAATGGCATAGCGCGCGTCATGGCCGGGGCGGTCGGTGACAAAGGTGATCTGATCAGAATAGCTGCCCTCGGCTTTGGGCTGCAACTCATCAAGAATGGTGCAGAGCGTGCGCACGAGGTCCAGATTGGTCCGCTCATTCTCGCCGCCGATATTGTAGCTGCGCCCCAAGGGCCCTTTTTCCAGCACCAGCAGCAGCGCATCTGCGTGATCCTCGACATAAAGCCAGTCGCGAATATTCGAGCCATCCCCATAAATCGGCAGCGGCTTGCCTGCGAGCGCATTGAGGATGATCACAGGCACCAGCTTTTCGGGAAAGTGATAGGGGCCGTAATTGTTTGAGCAATTGGTCAGCACGACAGGCAGGCCGAAGGTCTCGAACCAGGCGCGCACCAGGTGATCCGACGCAGCTTTCGACGCCGAATAGGGCGAGCGCGGATCATAGGGGGTGTCTTCGGTAAAGCGTTTCTCCTGATCCGCAGGCAGCGATCCGAAAACTTCATCGGTCGAGATATGATGGAAGCGGAACCCGGCAGGCTGACCTGCGCGCAACCAATGCGCGCGGGCGGCTTCGAGCAGATTGTAAGTGCCGGTCACATTGGTCGAAATGAAATCCCCCGGACTGTCGATCGAGCGGTCAACATGGCTTTCTGCGGCCAGATGCATCACCGCATCGGGCGCGTGGGTCGCGAAAATCCGCTCCAGCGCCGCCCGGTCACGGATATCGGCCTGTTCGAAACTGTAAAGCGGGCTGTCGGCCACAGAGGCGACATTCTCCAGACAGGCCGCATAGGTCAGTGCATCCAGATTGACCACATGATGCCCACGCGCCACAGCCAGACGCACAACGGCAGATCCGATGAACCCGGCCCCACCTGTAACCAGCAGCTTCATGTCGCAGCCTCATGGGTGAAAGGCGAAGACCAGTCTGCAAAGGCCGGGGCGGTGGCATCCTTGTCACTGAGCGCAGGCGCCGCTGTCAGCCCCCAGTCAATGCCCACACTGTCCCATAACACACTGCCATCTGCCGCGGGCTCGTAGAATCCTGTGCATTTATAGGCCACGAGTGTATCAGGCAGGCGCGTTACGAACCCATGCAGAAAGCCTTCGGGGATCCAGAGCAGCTGGCCGTTTTCTGCACTCAGTTCCGCGCCGACCCACTGGCCAAAGGTTGCACTGCCCTTGCGGATATCAACCGCCACATCAAAAATGGCACCTGACGGGCAGCCGACCAGCTTGCCCTGGGCATGGGGCGGTGACTGGTAATGCAGCCCGCGCACTGTCCCCACATCCCGCGACAGGGACAGATTGTCCTGCACGAAACTCAGATCCAACCCGTGCTCTGCCATCCGGCGCGCATTCCAGGTTTCGACGAAGAAGCCGCGTGTGTCAGCAAAACGCCGCGGTTTCAGAATCAGCACATCGGGGATGGCAGTCGGGATGATTTCAAGCACGCGCCGCAGGTCCTTGCCACATGTCACTTCAGGTCTATGAGGCGGCCTGCATGCGGTCAACCCCTCAAGAAAAAGGAAATCTGCATGCCCCCGAAACTGGTCCCGCACTCGGCAGATGACGCTTTATCGCATCTAAGTCCGCATTTGCAGGAGTTCGGTCACTTCCGTCAACGCGAAGAACGTCAACCCTCTGCACCATCGCTTGCGCGCTGCGCTCTGCGCCACGTCAACATGGCGCATTCGGAAGCCGCCGATGCTGCGCTCGCAGCTTGAAGGCGTGGCCACCCGAGCCATCGTAAAAAAGCTTGATTATTGGAATTTTATAGGTATCACGTGACCTGAGAGGCGTGCTGTTCAGAAGCTGCCGAAATTTCGGTCACAAGATATGCGCGAGCCAATTGTATCTGTCCCTTCATTTGACGGTCCCCTTTCATTTAATGGCTTAAATATACTTGTTAATTCCACAACATAGGGTGAGCAGTCGGTCCCTTTTGTCGCCGCATTGGCGGATGGCGGTTTTGTGGTGGCCTGGCAAGATCGGCTCTTCACCTCGGTAGAGCCGACATCTTCGATCCTGAATGTGCGCGCGCAGATTTTCGCTCCGGACGGCGCGAAAAGGGGCGAGGAAATTCTTGTGTCAACGATCGCCGAGAGTGGCTATTCATTGACCGGCCTGTTCGTGACGTCCCAACCAAATTTGCTCGCCGACCGGCGCGGCTTCCTGATCGCGTGGGATGTGGTGGACGAGGATACAGGGCAGATCGGTCAGCGCGCGCAGAATTTCACTTCTTCGGGCGCGCGTCTGGGGGAAGAATTCCCGATGCCCTTCGCGGATCCGCTTGCCGGGCTACGACAGGTGGCCCAGACCCTCACTGATGGACGGACGATCACTGTACAGCCTCAGACCTTTGAAGACTACTTCGAAATCGTGGCGCAGATCCGCGACCGAGACGGTGCACTGATCGGGAATGACTTTGTTGTCGACTCGGCCAGCGACGGTATGCAGGACTTCCCAGCCATCACGCGCCTTGCTGATGAGCGGGTGCTGGTGGCTTGGACCGATTACTCAGAACACACATCCGCGCCGAACATCCGTGCGCAAATTCTTGATCCGATCATTCGCGGCACATCTGACGATGATCTGTTGATCGGAACACCGTTCGACGATGTCCTGATGGGACTTGACGGCAACGATACGCTTATCGGCGGTGGCGGGCGTGATTTTCTTTTCGGCGGCGCTGGCCGAAATGTGCTGTATGGCGACAGCCCGAATGCCGCGACGTTGCAGTCGACAGCGCCAGAGCTGTCAGCCCCATTGACGATCTACCGGCTGTATCAGGCGGTATTGGACCGCGAGCCAGATGTGGGCGGTCACTTGCACTGGACCCAGATGCTGGCCTCTGCAGAAAGTATTCAAGAGCGCGCCGCCCTGTCGCAACAGATAGCACAAGCCTTTGTCGACAGTCGAGAATTCCAGAGTGTTTACGGTGCGCTGGGTGACACGGATTTCGTCGAGCAACTCTACCAGAATATTCTTGCCCGCGCTTCAGATGCCACTGGCCTGTCCTATTGGGTCGACCAGCTTGCCGACGGGGCCACGCGCGGGGAAATCGTGCGCGGCTTTTCCAACAGCCTTGAGTTCAGAAATGCCACCGATGAAGCTGCAATCCGGTTTACGCTGGCGACTGAACCGGCAAACTGGTCGGAAACTCTCTTCAAATTATATCAGGCCACACTGGACCGGACCCCGGATCTGGACGGGTTCATGGCATGGAGCGCGGCGCTGAGCACCGGAACTGATGTCCTGTCTGTCATCAACGGCTTTATTGTAAGCCGCGAGTTTCAGAACAAAAACAGCGCGCTGGAAGATGACGATTTCATCGCAGTGATTTATCAGAATGTGATGGGCGCGTCAGATAATGGCGATGGGCTTGCGGACTGGACTGCGCAGTTCAACACCATGAGTGCACGCGCGGAATTCGTCCGTGACGTGCTGACAGAAGCCGCGTTTGTGACCGCAACAGATACAGACCTGAAGTCATGGATGCGGGCACAGGGTGTTGATGACGTGCTCTCCGGTGGCAGCGGCAGCAGTTCCATGTGGGGCGGCATCATGGCGGACGTGTTCCGTTTCGAGCGCGCTGACGCAGGAAGCCATTTTGTGCGCGACCTGGAGCCATGGGACTTCCTTGAGTTCCGCGGCTTCGGCTATAGCGCCATGAGCGATGCGACCGAGCAGATGACACAATCAGGCGCTGATACAATCTTCAGGGATCAAGGCACATCAATCGCGTTCTCGAACACTGCATTGTCCAGCCTCACCGAAGACATGTTCTTGTTCATCTGAAAATGACGCTGCTGCTGTCTGGGCACGTGCAATAGCGTCACAGCCAGATGTCTCTGCCTCTCATACCACAAGGTGTCAATTCGCAGCGCGGCGCGCTTCCGCGGGTCCAGTAAGGCGCGCCCAGCCCTACGAAAGCGGGCACAAGGATCAGATCCTGACTGGGATCGGCCTGATCCGCCAACGCTTGCGTCTCGGGGACTGGGCGGATCGCCTTGAGCGCGTCAAGCAGCCATTCCACAACAGCGCCCGCGATGAAAATCGCGTCTTTCAGCGCATTGGTGGGCTTGTCATCCAGCTGTCAGGCCATCGTCGTCAGTCTATAACCGGTCATTCTGGGCGAGGACATGCTCATGGCAATACCTCGCCGATCATGCATGCGGATAATGACAGACAGCGCGTATCTGCTATGCTATCAGCGCGATTACGAGCAGTGCATCCGGAAAGGACAGACAATGAAACGATCTTTGCCCGCCACGCTTCTGGCCGCCGCTTTCGTCTTGGGCGGATGCCAGATGACACAGACCGAGCGTAACGTCGTCGGCGGTGTCGCCGGGGCCGCAGGGGGGCTTGCCGTGGCCAATCTGCTGGGCGGTGGGACTAACTGGAAGATCCTCGGCGCGACTGCAGGGGCGGCAGCCGGGACCCTTCTTGCGCAGAATACCCAGACGGGGCAATGCGCTTACGCGCGCGGGGATGGCACCTATTATGAGGCACCCTGCCCATAATCACCCGCAAGACGCAGAAAGCCTCGGTCATCCCGGGGCTTTTCTCTTGGCCTGCATTCAGGCCAAGGCCAACCGTTGTTCTGCCAAGGCGACCCAATAGCTGCAACCCGCAGGGATAATGGCATCATTGAAGTTGTACTGCGGATGATGCACATCAGCCGTATCGCCATTGCCCACAAGAATATAGGCCCCGGGCCGCTCGTTGAGCATATAGGCGAAATCTTCACCCCCCATTACCAAAGGTGCCTGCGCACAGGTGCCAGTGATCGCCGTTGCTGCGCTGATGGCATGCTCTGTCTCTGCCTCTGAATTCACCATGACAGGATAGCCGCGACGGTAATCAACCTGGGCCACACCACCGAACATGGCCGCAGTATGGTCCGCAATCGCCTGCAGACGTGTTTGCGCCAATGCGCGCATCTCATCGCTAAGGGTCCGGATTGTGCCGCGCAGGGTCACATGCTGCGGGATCACGTTGAAGGCCTGGCTTTCGGTCACAAAAGATGTGACCGAGATGACGACTTCCTGCGTCGGATCCGCATTCCGGCTGACAATGCTCTGCAGGGCGACGACCAGATGGGCGGCAATCAGCGTTGTGTCGATGCATTGATGCGGCTTCGCAGCATGGCCTCCGCGCCCTTCGAGCAGGATTTCAAACTGATCTGTCGCTGCAAAGAAGGGGCCGGGGCGAATGGCGAAGCTGCCTTCCTGCACCCCCGGCCAATTATGCATTCCATAGACTTCCTGAATACCAAACCGCGTCATTAACCCTTCACGGCACATGACATCGCCGCCGCCGCCGCCTTCTTCGGCGGGCTGGAAGATGACGACAACAGTGCCGTCGAAATGGCGTGTCTCGGCCAGATACTTCGCCGCCCCGAGCAGCATCGCAGTATGCCCGTCATGGCCACAAGCATGCATCTTGCCGGCTTCTTTCGAAGCATAGTCCAGCCCCGTCGCCTCGTGGATCGGCAGAGCATCCATATCCGCGCGGAGCCCCACCACACGCCCCGACCCTGTGCTGCGGCCCTTGATCACACCGACGACGCCAGTGCGCCCGATGCCTTCGACCACTTCATCACAGCCGAAATCTCGCAGTTTCGCGGCGACAAGCCCGGCAGTGCGGTGACAGTCGAACATCAGCTCGGGATGCGCGTGAAGATCCTGTCGCCAGGCAGTGATTTCGGGCAGTAGTTCGGCGAAACGGTTCTTGATGGGCATGGGCAGTCCTTGAAATGCAGCGATCCGGGCAGCATCGCACAACTTGCGCGCAGCGGCCAGAAGATGACGGGCCGGCGCTCAGTCAATGCGCGCAAATTGATCAATGCTGTAGCCTTGCAGATAGAGCAGCGCGGTCAGATCGCCATGATTTATTCGCAGATCGCACTGGGCGGCCACCGAAGGCTTTGCATGCAGCGCGACCCCGGCCCCGGCGCGGCCCAGCATGCCCAGATCATTCGCCCCATCGCCCACGGCGATCACGTCCTGCGCGGTGATGCCAAGGCGCGCCGTGATCGCTTCAAGCGCAGCCACCTTGGCCTCGCGTCCGAGGATCGGCTCGGCCACAGTGCCGGTCAGCTTGCCATCCTCGACATCCAGCGTGTTGGCGCGGTGTTCGTCAAAGCCCAATTCCTGCGCAACATGACCCGTAAAGGCCGTGAACCCGCCCGAGACAAGCGCAGCATAGCCTCCTGCGGCCTTCATCGTGGCAAGCACTTCACGCCCGCCGGGGGTAAAACTAATGCGTGTGGCCAGAACCTTGGCGATCACGCCCGCGTCCAGCCCTTTGAGCAGCCCCACACGCTCGCGCAACGCCGATTCGAAATCCAACTCGCCATTCATCGCACGCGCGGTGATGCCCGCGACATACTCCCCAACGCCCGCTTCATCCGCCAACTCGTCAATGCATTCCTGCCTGATCATGGTGCTGTCCATATCGGCAAGCAGCATCTTCTTGCGCCGCCCCTCGGCCGACTGGAGCGCCAGATCGATGCCAAGGGCCTGCATGTCCTCCCAGACCTGCCAGAGCGTGTCGGGCAGCACCTCCACGGAAAATTCCGCCGCAATTCCGGGATTGAGCCAGATCGCGGAACCGCCGCCCCAAGCATTGCGCAACGCCTCCACTGTCGCGGCATCCAGCTGCGGGGTGGCGGGATTGGTCAGAAGCGTGGCAACATACATTTTTCCGAGTGATCCTCTGGGCAAGTTTCCGATGGTGAACAGGCTGCGTCGTTTTTGCGCGCTCAAGCGGCGCTCTAGAGCAATTTTCTGACTTGCGCCAGTCAGGAACGAGGCGTAGAGGCGACTGCGGGACACCCTTCCCCAACGAAGGGCATATATCTGGAAGGATACCATGACTGGACCTGCACAACCGGCCAAGCGCCCGGCAAATCCGCGCTTTTCATCTGGGCCCTGCGCCAAAATCCCTACATTCTCGCTTGATCTGTTGTCTGACGCACCCCTTGGTCGGTCGCACCGTGCGGCTGTGGGCAAGGACAAGCTGCGTGCTGCAATCGAGCGCACACGCGACATCCTTGGCGTGCCTGCGGATTACCGGATCGGGATCGTTCCGGCCTCGGACACGGGTGCGGTAGAGATGGCGATGTGGTCGCTGCTGGGCGCGCGTCCTGTGACGATGGTCGCATGGGAGAGCTTCGGTGCGGGCTGGGTCACGGACGCTGTCAAGCAGCTGAAACTCGATGCCGTTGTGCGCACGGCTGACTATGGCCAGATCGTCGATATGGCGGCGGTCGATTATGATACAGATGTCGTGTTCACCTGGAATGGCACCACATCAGGCGTGCGGATGCCCCATGGCGACATGATCCCCGAAGATCGTGCAGGGCTGACGATCTGTGATGCGACCTCGGCGGCATTTGCGATGGCGCTGCCCTGGGACAAGCTGGATGTGACCACATTTTCCTGGCAAAAGGTGATGGGCGGGGAAGCGGCGCATGGCATGCTGATCCTGTCGCCACGCGCAGTGGAACGGCTGGAAGGCTATACGCCTGCATGGCCGCTGCCGAAGATTTTCCGCCTGACCAAAGGCGGCAAGCTGATCGAAGGCATTTTCAAGGGTGAGACGATCAATACCCCTTCGATGCTGGCTGTTGAAGATTATCTCGTGGCGTTGGATTGGGCGCAGAGTATTGGCGGTTTGGACGCGCTGATCGCGCGCTGTGAGGCGAATGCGCGGGTGATTGCCGCGTTTTGCGCTACAAATGACTGGATCGCAAATCTGGCAGAGGAACCGGCGACGGCCTCGACGACCAGTGTCTGCCTGAAATTCACCGACCCCTCGATTTCAGATGGCGCGGCTTTCGCCAAGGCAGTGGCGAAACGGCTCGAGAAAGAGAGCGTGGCTTTCGATATCGGCGCCTATCGCGATGCGCCCGCCGGGCTGCGCATCTGGTGCGGGGCAACTGTCGAGACTGCGGATGTCGCGGCGCTGATGGATTGGCTCGACTGGGCCTATCACGCGGAACGCGCGGCGCTTGCCGACATGGCCTGACCGACCAGAGGTGCGTGCAGAGCACGCACCCTACAGCTTCCCCCTCTCGTAGGGTGCGTGCTCTGCACGCACCATTCTCAAATGAAGGAGCCACAAGTCATGGCACCCAAAGTACTCGTCTCGGACGCACTTTCCGAAACTGCTGTCCAGATCTTCCGCGACCGCGGCATCGACGTCACGTTCGAGCCGAAACTCGGCAAGGACAAAGACCGCTTGCTGGAAATCATCGGCGAATTTGACGGCCTCGCCATTCGCTCGGCCACCAAGGTCACCGACAAGATTCTGGCCGCTGCCACAAACCTGAAAGTCGTGGGCCGCGCCGGGATCGGGGTCGACAATGTCGATATCCCGGCGGCCTCGAAAAAAGGCGTGATCGTGATGAACACGCCGTTCGGCAACTCGGTCACGACCGCCGAACACGCGATCTCGCTGATGATGGCCGTCGCCCGGCAGATCCCCGAGGCCAATGCCTCGACCCATGCGGGCAAATGGGAGAAATCGCGCTTCATGGGGGTCGAACTGACCGGCAAGACCCTTGGCGTGATCGGTGCAGGCAATATCGGCGGGATCGTCTGCGACCGCGCGCTGGGCCTGCGGATGAAAGTCGTGGCTTATGATCCCTTCTTGTCAGAAGAGCGTGCGACCAAGCTGGGCGTGACCAAGGTCGAGTTGGACGAGTTGCTCGCGCGCGCGGATTTCATAACCCTGCATGTGCCGCTGACCGACAAGACCCGCAATATCCTGTCGGCTGCGAACATTGCCAAGACGAAGCCCGGTGTACGCATCATCAACTGCGCACGCGGCGGGTTGATCGACGAGGACGCGCTCACGGAAGCCATTAATTCCGGCCACGTGGCGGGTGCGGGGCTTGATGTATTTGCGATCGAGCCTGCCACGGAAAACCCGCTTTTCGGCCTGCCCAATGTGGTCTGCACGCCGCATCTCGGGGCCTCGACGACGGAAGCGCAGGAAAATGTTGCGCTGCAGGTCGCGGAACAGATGTCGGATTATCTGCTTTCGGGTGCTGTGCAGAACGCACTGAATATGCCATCGGTCACCGCCGAAGAGGCCCGCATCATGGGCCCGTGGCTGAAGCTCGCACAGCATCTGGGCGCCTTTGCCGGGCAGCTGACCGCAGAGCCCATCAAGGCCATCAACATCCTCTATGATGGCGCAGTCGCAGAGATGAATCTCGACGCGCTCAGCTGCGGCGCGATTGCCGGGATCATGAAAGCATCCAACCCGGATGTGAACATGGTTTCCGCCCCGGTCGTCGCAAAGGAGCGCGGTGTGAAGATCTCGACCACGACACAGGCGAAATCAGGTGTCTTCGATGCCTATATCAAGCTGACTGTGGTCACGGATGAACGCGAACGCTCGATTGCGGGCACGGTCTTCTCGGATGGCAAGCCGCGTTTCATCCAGATCAAGGGCATCACCATTGACGCGGAAGTCGGCGCAGACATGCTCTATACGACCAATCGCGATGTGCCCGGCATTATCGGCACGCTGGGTCAGACCCTGGGCGAGAACGGTGTCAATATCGCGAATTTCACGCTCGGGCGCAGCACAGCGGGGGCCGAGGCGATTGCGCTTCTGTATCTCGACGCGCCGCTGCCCGACCCGGTGGTCGAGAAGCTGCACGCGACCGGCATGTTCCGGCAAGTTCGACCCTTGGCTTTCGATGTTGCCTGATACAAGGGGGCAGCGCGCGTGACGCGCTGCACCATCCGCTTTCGGAGGTATGATGCGCAGCTATGCGATAGGCGATATTCACGGTCAGCTGGCGCTGTTGAAAGATGTGCATCGCTGGATCGAGGCTGACCGGAAACGGACAGGCGATCAGGATGCGCCTGTGGTGCATCTGGGCGATCTGGTGGATCGTGGCCCTGACAGCGCAGGCGTGCTTCGCTTTCTACGCGAAGGGGTTGCAGGCGGCGCGCCCTGGGTGGTGCTGAAAGGCAATCACGACCGGCTTTTTGCCCGCTTTGTTGCCGCACCTGACTGGCGCGATCCGCATCTGCGCGATGAGATCAGCTATCTGCATCCGGGGATTGGCGGGGCGGAAACACTGATCTCTTACGGGCTGTACCGCCGCAGCAGCTTCTACATCAGGGAGGCCCAGCAAGACGCCCGCGGCGCGATACCACCTGAAGATATTGCCTTTCTTGAGTCTCGTCCACTCATGCACCGTCATGGCGCCGTGTTGCATGTGCATGCCGGGATCCGCCCCGGTGTGCCGCTAGAGGCGCAAGAGGAGCAGGATCTTCTGTGGATCCGCGAGCCTTTCCTCAGCGATGCGCGCGATCATGGTCCGCTGGTTGTGCATGGGCACACGACTGTCAAGCGCGCGATGCATTGTCGCAACAGGGTCAATCTGGACAGTGGGGCCGCTTATGGTGGGCCACTGACCGCAGTAGTGATTGAGGATCGGCGCGTCTGGGTGCTGAGCGACGACGGGCGGCACGATCTGCACCCCGTATGACGCTAGAGGGAAGGTGCGTGCAAAGCACGCACCCTACGGCTGGACGCACGCGTTACGCGTCAGCCCCAAGGGTTCTGACGCTGCGCGGACGCGCTAGGGCGCGGCCCGTCAGCCATGTCGGCCAGTTTGACCAGCGCGGCGATGCGATTTTCCGTATTGGGATGCGTCGAAAACAGCTTGTCGCGCTTATGCACATGCAGCGGATTAATGATGAACATATGTGCTGTCTGCGGGTTCTGCTCGGCCCGGTCGAAATCGATCCGCGAAGCGAAGCCCTGAATTTTCTCCAGCGCAGAGGCCAGCCAGAGCGGATTGCCGCAGATTTCGGCACCCACGCGATCCGCCTCGTATTCTCGCGAGCGCGATATCGCCATCTGGACTATTGCAGCGGCCATCGGGGCAAGGATCAGAACAGCGAGCGTTGCAATCACCCCTCCGGCACCTTGACCGCGATTGCCGCGAAACAGAAAGGCAAAATTCGCCAGCATCGAAATTGCACCTGCAAAAGTCGCTGTCACCGTCATGATCAGTGTGTCGTAGTTTTTGATATGCGCAAGCTCATGTGCCATCACCGCAGCCACTTCTTTGCGGGACATGCGACGCAGCAGGCCCGTTGTTGCGGCCACAGCAGCGTTCTCGGGATTGCGGCCTGTGGCGAAGGCATTGGGCTGGTCTTCGTGAATGACATAGACTTTGGGACGCGGCATATCGGCGTCATCGGCCAATTGATGAACCATACGCTGCAAGTCAGGATGCACCTGGCTGTTGCACTCCTGCGCATTGTGCATCCGCAAAACGGCCTTGTCGGAATTCCAATACGCGAAAGCATTCATACCAGCGGCCACCGCCAGAGCCAAGATAAGCCCAACGCCGCCCCCCAAAAGGTAACCCACGCCCATGAAAAGGGCCGTCATGGCAGCCATCAGCATGGCGGTCTTGGTGTATCCCATCATGGCAAATCCTCGCGCTCTCTTGCCGCAGATATGGGTCGAAGGCCCTGTTCTTGCAAGGTCTCTGTGCTACCCGGTCAAAAGCCCTGCGGATGCGAATGCAACGCGCAGATCAGTCTGCGGCCGCGCGCCCAGATGGCTGATGACCTCGGCCGCCGCCAAAGCCCCCATGCGCCCGGCAGTGTCCATATCGCGCCCGGTGGCCAGCCCGTAGAGGAACCCCGCCGCGAACTGATCCCCTGCCCCAGTCGCATCGACCGGCACGCGACGCGCGACGGGAATCTCCACGCGCGCGCCTTTCTCGAAGATCCAGACCGGATCGCCCGAGCGCGTGCAGACCACAATATCACAGTCCCGCACGGCCTGCGCCAGCGCATCATCGAGATCATTGGCTTGATAAAGCGCGACCCATTCCTGTTCGTTGCCGATGACATAATCCATGTCGCGGGCGACCAGTTCGCGGAAATCGGCACGGTGACGGTCCACGCAGAACGGATCTGAGAGCGCAATCCCGGCCTTGCCGCCTGCCCCACGACACGCGCGCGCCGCTTTCAGGAAAGCCTGTTTGCCCTTGTCCTTGTCGAACAGATAGCCTTCCAGAAACACGATTTCCGAAGCGGCCATCACAGTCTCATCCACATCTTCAGGGCCCAGTTCAGCGGAAATGCCCAGATAAGTGTTCATCGAACGCTCGCCGTCAGGCGTCACGAAAATCATGCTGCGCGAGGTGGGCGCTTCGCCACCCGCCACAGGCGCATTGACGAAATCCGTGCCCGCCGAGGTCGTATCCGCTACATAAAGTCGCCCCAGCGCATCGTCATTCACACGCCCCACAAAGGCCGCTTTCAACCCCAGCGCGCCCACACCGGCAAGCGTGTTGGCAACAGACCCGCCCGACGTTTCAGCGCGCGTGTCCATCGCGCCATAGAGCGCTTCGGCGCGGTCTCGTTCGACCAGCTGCATGATACCCTTGCGGATCTCCATGCGGTCAAGAAAATGATCATCCACTGTCGCAATGACATCGACAACAGCATTGCCGATTCCGGCGAGTTGGTAGGGCTTCAAGGGGTTTTCTCCTCATAGGGGCACAGATCGCGGATCAGGCAGGCCGCGCATAAGGGCTTGCGCGCCTTGCAGGTGTAACGGCCATGCAGGATCAGCCAGTGATGGGCGTGAAGCTGGTATTCAGCGGGGATATGGTCTTCGATGGCACGCTCGACAGCATCGACATCGCGCCCCGGACAGATGCCCGTGCGGTTGCCGACACGGAAGATATGCGTATCGACCGCCTGCGCTGGCATGCGCCACCACATGTTCAGCACCACATTCGCAGTCTTGCGCCCGACACCGGGCAGCGATTGCAGCGCTGCGCGGGATGATGGCACTTCGCCGCCATACTGCTCGACCAGAATCCGGCTGAGTTTGATGACATTCTTCGCCTTGTTGCGGAACAGGCCGATGGTCTTGATATGCTGGGTCACGCCCTCTTCGCCCAAGGCAAGCATCTTTTCAGGCGTATCGGCCACAGCGAACAACCCGCGCGTGGCCTTGTTCACGCCCACATCTGTCGCCTGCGCCGACAGCGCCACAGCGACCACCAGCGTATAGGCGTTGACATGCTCCAACTCGCCCTCGGGTTCAGGGTCTGCCGCTTGGAAACGGGCGAAGATCTCGCGGATCGTTGCATAATCGAGCTGTCTGGCCATCGCGGCGTCTATGCCCTGCAAGCGCCGCAGGAGCAAGCCGTCATGCGCGCGCCATTGCGGCCAGATCAAGCGCGCCTGCCTCGCGCATCAGGTTGCGCACGGCCTCGGTGAAAAATTCACCATCGCCCGGATGGCTGTCACCCTGATGAATGACCAGAGGCGGCAGCAGGGTGAAGGGCGCACGCCCACCCTTGCGCGCCTGCACGATCACCCGTCGCGCCGGGCGTTTCGCGCGCGATGCAAGGGGTAGCACTGTGCAAGAAGCGCGCGGCAGAAAGCCTGCCAGCAACTGCGGCAGGCGCTCGGTCAGATGGATGAAAGTCACATGGCCACCATCGCGACACCGCCGAAGTGCAGTCTCGATCCATTGCGCCAAGGGCGTTTGCTCGCGAAGCGCGCGCGCGCGACCGGAATCCTGCGCGGCCGGGGCACTGGCCGCATAATACGGGGGGTTTGCGATCACATGATCGAAACTGCGTGCCCGCAGCGAAGACGGAAGCGCAGTCAAATCCGCTTCGATCACCTGCATGTCGGCCCCGCTCTGCGTAACATTGCGCCGGGCAAGCGATGCGTAGTCTGCTTGCAACTCGACCCCCGTGAAACACAAGCCCGGCACACGCGCATGCAGGCACAGGCTGGCCACCCCGACCCCGCAGCCCAGTTCCAGCACATGCGCGCCAGATCGCGCCGGAACTGCTGCGGCCAGAAACACCGGGTCAGTCGCCGCACGATAGCCATGACGGGGCTGCCAGACTGTGACGCGACCATTCAGAAACGCATCCTGCGTCAGCGCGTCAGTCATGCAGGGCAATGCCATTATCCCGCAGGATCGAGACTGCCATGAAATGATCTTCGCGCCGCACCATAAGCCGCCGCGGCATCATGCCCAAGGTCGACTCGATCGTGTGCATATGGACGTCGATATCAAACACCTCTATACCCTCGCCCTGCAAGAGTGCAGTCGCATACGGGATGATTGTCGGATCGGTCGTGCGCAATAGTTCTCTCATGGGACGGAATCTATGCGGGAGGGGTTCATTTGTCGAGACAGGACGCGATGACGACGTTGACACCGGCCATGCCGGCGCAAGCACCGCATGAGCGGCTCGCATCTTATCTGGCCACGGATCTGGATCAGGTCAATGCCCTGATCCGGGCGCGGATGGCATCGGAACATGCCCCGCGCATTCCCGAAGTCACGGCCCATCTGATCGAGGCCGGGGGCAAACGCATCCGCCCGATGCTGGTGCTGGCGGCATCGCATTTGTGCAAGTATCAAGGCGAACACCATCACCATCTGGCGGCTACTGTCGAGTTTATCCATACAGCCACTTTGCTGCATGATGATGTGGTCGATGAAAGCGCGCAACGCCGGGGGCGCGCGACGGCCAATCTGCTCTGGGACAACAAATCTTCGGTCCTTGTCGGCGATTATCTGTTCGCGCGCGCGTTTCAGTTGATGGTCGAATGCGGCTCGCTGCGGGTTCTGGATATTCTGTCCAATGCCTCTGCCACGATTGCCGAAGGCGAAGTGCTGCAACTGACCACAGCACAGAATACTGCGACCAGCGAAGATCAGTATCTGCGCGTCATTCGCGGCAAGACGGCGGCCCTGTTCTCTGCGGCCACGGAAGCCGGTGCTGTGCTCGCGGCCGCGCCCGAGGACCATGTCAAAGCCCTGTTCGATTATGGCGACGCGCTGGGGATCAGCTTTCAGATCGTCGATGACTGGCTTGATTACGGCGGCGCAGGGGCCGGGATAGGCAAGAATATCGGCGATGATTTCCGCGAGGGCAAACTTACCCTGCCAGTGATCCGCGCCATTGCCGCAGCCGATGACGAAGAGCGCAGCTTCTGGGAACGCGTGATCACGCGCGGCGAACAGAAGGACGCGGATTTCGCCACAGCGCAGGCGATCCTCGCGCGTCACGGCGCAATGGAGAGCACCCGGCAAGAGGCGCTTGCCTGGTCCGCCCGCGCGCAAGAGGCCCTGACCGCGCTACCGGAGCATCCGCTGCGCGATATGCTGAATGACCTTGCGGATTATGTCGTGGCGCGGCTTTACTAACGCAGCCCTGTCTCGATACACCACCAATCCGGGAACGCCCGACGGATTGCCGCAGCGGCTGCTTGGGCTGCGGCGGCATCGCCATAGACGCCGAAACAGGTCGCGCCTGACCCGGACATACGGGCCAGCGCGCATCCTTCGGTCGCGCCAAGCACATCCAGAACCTGCCCGATAACAGGACAGGTCTGGATCGCTGGCGCTTCCAGATCATTGCGCTGCTTTGATAACCAGTCGCAAAATCCCGACGCATTCCGCCAATCGGGCAAGGCTGCAGGCATGGGCGCATTCTCGCGGCCTGCCAAAGCGGCGAAGACATGGGCTGTCGAGACTTCGCGGCGCGGATTTGCCAGCACCATCCAGAGCGGTGGCAGCGCAGGCACAGCAGTGATTTTTTCGCCGATCCCCTGCATCCGACAGGCCTGCGGTACCAGACAGACCGGGACATCCGCCCCCAGCGCCAGCACGCGTTTGCCATCTGGCAGCGCGGTCCCAAGCCTGCGGGACAGCAGGCGCAAACAGGCCGCAGCATCACTGGACCCGCCGCCAATGCCCGAGGACACGGGCAGACGCTTTTCAAGCGTCAGGGCCAGGTCATGTGCCCCCATCAGCCGGGCCGCACGCAGCACCAGATTATCGGCCCCTGCGCTTAACTGCGCGCCTTCTGGTCCTGTGATGGAAAGCGACAAGCCCTTGAACGGGCGCGCGCTGATCCTGTCACCGAAATCTGCGAACACGACCAGTGAATCGAGCAGATGATATCCGTCGGGACGCTGGCCAATGACATGCAGGGAAAGATTGATCTTGGCCGGCGCGACCTCAATGCAGGTCATTGCTCGGCTTCGACCTCGGCCAGCGCGGCATCCTTGCCGATTTCCAGCTTGCGGCGCACCAGATCCATGTCGAGATCCGCATGCGGCCCGAACGACAGCGCGCGGCGCCATTGGAAGCGCGCTTCGCGATACCGCCCAACTGCGTAATAGACATCGCCCAGATGGTCGTTCAGGATTGGATCACGCGGCAGTAATTCGACCGCGCGTTCCATGACGGGAACGGCCTCTTCATAGCGGCCCAGCCGGTAATAGGCCCAGCCCAGCGAATCCGTGATATACCCGCTATCGGGCTCGCCTTCGACCGCGCGCTCGATCATGTCGAGCGCCTCATCAAGATTGCGGCGCTGCTCGATCAGGGAATAGCCGAGATAATTCAGCACTTGCGGTTCATCCGGGACGAATTCGAGGACCTGCCGAAAGACTGGCTCTGCGGCGTCCCAGTCGCCGAGCCGTTCCAGCGCGATCGCTTGCGTGTACAGCAGAACCCAGTGGCGTTCCTCGATCTCGTCGATCAAGGCGACAGCGCTGGCATAGGCCTCGACGGCTTCAGCGTAGCGCTCTTCGCGGCGCAACATGTCGGCAAGCGCATTGAAAACCAGCACAGAGTCCGGGCGCTCTACTGTCAGATCTTGTAACTGCGCAATGGCCGCCTCGTTTTCCCCGGACTGATAAAGCGCATTCGCGCGCCCCAGCCGTGCGGCCAGATGCTGAGGGTGATCGTCCGGCATGCTTGCATAGATGGCATCCGCCAGAGCGAATTGATTTGCGCGTTCCATCAACTGTGCGGTCAGCAGGATCGCATCTGCATGATCCGGGCGCAGCGCCAGAGCCAGACGCCCGTACACCATCGGCAGCCAGTCATTGCGATCCCCCACCAAAGCCGAGGCCAGCGTGAAATAGGTTTCGGCCATGCCATCCTGCGCCGAGGTGATCGTGGTGAAGGGCACGGCCTGACCCGCTTCAAGCTGCAGCACCATCTGTGCAATATCATCGTCCGGTGTGCTGCCGAAAACCTGCTCGGCCAGCACAAGGGCGTCATCGTTGCGGCCCAACTGCGAAAGGATCGAGATATGCGCTACAACCCCGCGTCGCGACAGGCTGACGGGGCCTTGCATCTCGCCGGACAGAATTTCAGCCGCGCGTTCCAGATCACCGACCAAGGCCAGCGCCAGCGCCTTCTGGTAAAGCGCGAATGGCGCCAATTCGCTGCGCTCGGATAGCACCCGCTCGAAGCTTTCCAGCGCGTCCGACATGCTGCCCTGGCCCAGTTCTGACCAAGCTCTCGCCATGGCGTCGGTCAACGGCCCTGTCTGTTGCCCCTCGTCAAGTGCTGTGAGTACTGCGTCAAAATCGCCACCCCGGGCCTCATCGGCCTGCAAGATCACAGCGGCGACCTGGCTCAGCGCACCGTCTGCACGCGCAAGCCCCGCCAGTTCTGCCGCGCGCTCGAAATTGCCACTGAGCAGATGGCCCTGCATCGCCAGTTCGCGGAAGCCCTGATTGGCCGGATCCGCGCGCAGTGCCCGATCATAATATTGAGCGATTTGGCTGAAGTCACTGGATGTGACCGCCACACTCCCCGCAAGGAACGCCCCGGCCAGACCGCTGGGGATCGCCGGGGAAGATTGGGCAGCGACAGCTGGTATTTGCAGGAAGGATGCCAGCCCAACGGCGGTCAACAGGCGCGAAATTCGGCGAACAGGAAACACGGTGCGGGCGCTCCATCATTGTTTTCAGCCTGCAGACACTAGGGCGCAACCTGCTGAGTGACAATCGCAGGACGCAAGAAAGCTGCGCCCTGCCCGGTGAAGTCGCTTGATCGTTACATATTCGGATAATTCGGGCCATCCCCGCCCTGCGGTGTCACCCAGTTGATATTCTGGCTGGGATCCTTGATATCGCAGGTCTTGCAATGCACGCAATTCTGGAAGTTGATCACGAACCGCGGATCCTTATCCGCTTCACTGACCACTTCATAGACCCCTGCCGGGCAATAGCGCTGCGCGGGTTCGGCATATTTGGGCAAGTTGACCTGGATCGGGATCGCGGTGTCCTTCAACGTCAGATGGGCAGGCTGGCTTTCTTCATGATTGGTGAAGGAATAGGCCACATTGGTCAGCCGGTCAAAAGACAGCACGCCATCGGGTTTCGGGTACTCAATAGGCTCGTGCTTCTTCGCCTCGCCTGTTGCAGCCGCGTCCGTCTTGCCATGTGGCATGGTGCCGAAAAGCGAGAAACCCAGCGTGTTGGTCCACATATCGAAGCCGCCAAGTCCCAGTGACGGCAATAGCCCCCATTTCGACCACATCGGCTTGACATTGCGTACTTTCTTCAGGTCCTTGCCGACCGGGCCTTCACGCAACTCTTTCTCATAGGCTTCCAGTTCATCGCCCGCGCGCCCGGCCTTGATGGCCGCATGCGCTGCTTCCGCCGCCGCCTTGCCCGAAAGCATGGCATTATGATTGCCCTTGATCCGGGGCACATTCACCAGCCCTGCCGAACAGCCCAGCAACGCGCCCCCGGGGAAGGTCAATTTCGGGATCGACTGATAGCCGCCTTCGCTGATCGCGCGGGCACCATAGGCCACGCGCTTCCCGCCCGACAGCAGGTCCGCCACCATCGGGTGATGCTTGAAACGCTGGAATTCCTGATAGGGCGAGAGATAGGGATTCTCGTAGTTCAGATGCACCACGAAGCCGATCAGGATCTGATTGTTCTCGAAATGATAGATGAAACTGCCGCCGCCTGCATTCTTGCCAAGCGGCCATCCCATCGTGTGGGTGACAGTCCCTTCACGGTGCTTTTCCGGGTCGATTTCCCAGATCTCCTTCATGCCAAGGCCGAATTTCTGCGGCTCCTTGCCTTTTGACAGGTCATATTTCGCCATCACCTCTTTCGACAGCGACCCGCGCACGCCTTCGGACAGGAAGACATATTTGCCGTGCAACTCCATCCCAGGCTCGTAGCCGTCGCCGGGCGTGCCTTCCGGGTTCTTGCCGAACTCACCCGCGACAACGCCTTTCACGCGGTCGCCATCATAGACCAGTTCGGATGCGGCCATGCCGGGGAAAATCTCGACCCCCAGGGCTTCCGCCTGTTCGGCCATCCAGCGGCAGACATTGGCCATCGAGACGATGTAATTGCCGTGATTGTTCATCAGCGGTGGCATGGGGAAGTTGGGCACGCGGAGCGCGCCTGCCTCGCCCAACATGTAGAAATTGTCCTTCTGGACCTCGACCTTGATGGGCGCGCCGCGCTCTTTCCAGTCGGGCATCAGGGCATCCAGACCAGACGGGTCCAGCACTGCCCCCGACAGGATATGTGCCCCAACTTCAGAGCCCTTTTCAAGCACCACCACCGACAGATCGCCATCGAGTTGCTTCAGCCGGATCGCAGCCGAAAGCCCCGCAGGCCCTGCCCCGACGATCACGACATCATATTCCATGGCTTCGCGGACAATTTCAGACATCGCTGCTCCTGTTGTTGCGCATGGCTCAGCGCGGTTGAACTATTATTTCGCCGCAGATGTAGTGACCAGCAGACGCAAGGTCAATCCGGACGCGGCGTCGCAGCATCGCAGGCAACCTTGCGCTGCAATCCCAACACCAATGTCATAGGGCTTGCAATTCCTGCTGGCCTGCGCTCAAGTATCGCAGGACGCAAAAGACAGCCCCGGCAGTGCCGAGGGCGGTCTTTTTTCTTCTTGTGGGACGAGACATGGAAAAACTGCCCCTGACCCGCGCTGGCCAGCAGACGCTGGATGCAGAGCTGCGCAAGCTCAAGACCACTGAGCGCCCGGCCATCATTCGCGCCATCGCAGAGGCGCGCGAACATGGCGACCTGTCGGAAAACGCCGAATATCATTCTGCACGCGAGAAGCAGAGCTTCATCGAAGGCCGGATCAAGGAACTCGAAGCAATCCTGTCGCGCGCGGATGTGATTGATCCGACGAAATTGTCGGGCTCAGTCAAATTCGGCGCAACTGTCACCTTCGTGGATGAGGATACGGATGAAGAGCGCACCTACCAGATCGTGGGCGAGCCCGAAGCGGATCTGGAAAAAGGACGTCTGAACCTGAAATCCCCACTCGCGCGCGCTCTGATCGGCAAGGATGAAGGCGATAGTGTCGAAGTGCAAAGCCCGGGCGGTGCGCGCAGTTATGAGATCCTCTCGATCCGCTACATCTGATGGCCCCAAAGCCCCGGGCCGCCGCGCCCGTGGTCTGGACCCGCTGATCGCGCGGGCCCTCGCTCTGGTTATCTGGATTGCGTCGGGGTTGGGTTTTGCCGCGCTGGCGGATTTCGAGCGCATGGACCCACTGACCCTAGCTGCGCTCGCGCTGGCCTGCTTCATGCCCGCTGTGGTGATTTCGCTTGGACTTCTGGTCGCTGCTGCCACATGGTCGCTCAGCCAGGAAACCCGGCACTTGCAGGGCAGTCTCGAGGAATTGCGTCAATCGCTGTTGCAACGCGAGACTGGCACGCGGCACTCGGACCTGCCCTCCTCCACGGCGCTTGACGACCTGAAAGCTGCACAGGCAGAAGCCGAGACCGAGCTTGCCATGTTCTTCTCGCAACGCCGCAGACCGGACGCAACAGCCCCGGCCGCGCCCGCCCCGGACGAACCAGCCATGTTCACCGAAACGGAAACCCGCAGGCTCGGCCCTCTGCCCGCTGTGGATGACATGATCAAAGCATTGAACTTTCCTGAGAACGAGCATGATGCAGCAGGTTTCGCAGCCATGCGCACAGCACTTTCTGACCCGCGCCTCGCGCCTCTGATCCGGGCTGCGCAGGATGTGCTCACACGTCTTGCGCAAGAAGGCATCTACATGGATGACCTGCGCCCCGACCGCGCCCGGCCCGAATTCTGGCGCGCTTTCGCGCAGGGAAAGCGCGGTGCCTTGATCGCGCCCTTGGGCGGCATCCGTGACCGCTCTTGTCTGGCGATAACATCTGCGCGTATGCGCTCTGACCCGGAGTTTCGCGCAGCCGTCCATCTGTTCTTGCGCGAATTCGACCGGGTTTTCGCCCAGATCGAGCCCCTGGCCGATGACAGCCAGATCACTGCCCTCGCAGACACACGCACATCCCGCACCTTCATGCTTCTGGGCCGGGTCGCGGGTGTGTTTTCGCATTGAGCAAGGAAATCAGGCAAGGCCGTGCGACCCGGAAATGGCCCTGATCACATTTTCTTGCCAGAAATACTCATTTCCAACGCCTGAAGCTGATGCAGCGCCGGCCTTGCAGCGCTGTTCATCACTGCATAAACACCCCTTGCAATGACCCTGAAAGACCAAATCCGATGACACATTTCCCCCGCGATTTCTGGCACGGCATCCGCGCGGGCTTGCCCTTCATTCTCGTGATC
The DNA here is from genome assembly GCA_007123015.1 of Natronohydrobacter sp. Taxonomy (GTDB): domain Bacteria; phylum Pseudomonadota; class Alphaproteobacteria; order Rhodobacterales; family Rhodobacteraceae; genus Roseinatronobacter. The sequence goes on from SKSL01000284.1 coordinate 27,942, forward strand.
GTACCTTTCGGAGCCGTCTTTGGCGTGGTCGCCACCGAAGCCGGGTTGAACATCGCGCAGGTCATGGGATTTTCCGTGCTGGTCATTGCCGGGGCCGCACAATTCGTGGCGCTGCAGATGATGGTCGAGAATGCGCCAGTGCTGATCGTGCTGGCCGCAGCCCTTGCGGTCAATCTGCGCATGGCGATGTATTCGGCCTCGCTTGCGCCGCATCTGGGGCAGGTCAGCTGGTGGAAACGTGGTCTGATCTCTTATGTCATGGTCGATCAGTCCTATGCCGCCTCGATGCTGGAATACGAGAAGCGCCCCGAGATGACAGCCACGCAGAAGCTCGCCTATTTCGCAGGGGTCGCGGCCCCGCTTGTGCCGCTTTGGTATATCGCAACCTGGGCTGGCGCTGCACTGGGCGCGCGCATCCCTGCGGGCCTGCCCATTGATTTCGCTGTCCCAATCACCTTTCTGGCACTGATCGTGCCATTGCTGCGCAGCCTTGCCCATGTCGCAGCCGCGCTGGTCTCGATCATCGGGGTGCTGGTCTTCGCATTTCTGCCGTTCAATCTGGGCCTGCTGGTCGCTGCCGCGCTTGCCATGATGACCGGGGCAGAAGTCGAGCGCCAGATGGCATTGAGGCGCGCCTCATGAGTTTCACCACTGCACAGATCTGGACCATCATCATCGGGCTGGGGCTGGGGTCCTACTTGTTGCGGCTGTCTTTTCTGGGACTGATCGGCGGGCGGGATCTGCCGGAATGGGTGCTGCGCCATTTGCGCTACACCGCCGTTGCAATCATGCCCGGCATGATCACACCGCTGATCCTGTTTCCGCAGGCCACTGGCGGCACGCTCGATCCGGTTCGACTGGGTGCGGCCTTGGCCACGATTGCAGTAAGCGTCTGGACCAGAAACGCGACCTTGACGATTTTTGCAGGTGCTGCTGTGCTATTCGCTTTGCATTTCACCCTGAGCTAACACGGTGCCAGGGTTCAAAATACCACGCGGGTCGAGCGCCTGCTTGATCGCCCGCATCGCGGCCAGCTTCACCGGATCCCCATAGCGGATCAGATCGCCGGTTTTCAGCCGCCCGATGCCATGTTCGGCACTGACCGAGCCCCCCATCGCATGGACCAGATCATGCACGCAGGTCTTGATTGCATCGCGCTCATGGGCGTGATCGGCGCGACTGCGGCCCGGCACAGGGAAGACATTGTAATGCAGGTTGCCATCGCCCAGATGGCCGAAACAGTTGATGCGATAGGTGTTGATCCGCGCCAGTGCAGGTCCGGCGCGGTCGATGAAGGCCGGGATCTCGGATAGTGGCAATGAGATGTCATGGCTGGACACCGACCCTATCTTGCGATTGGCCTCGGGGATGGATTCGCGCAAGGCCCAGAACTCGGCGCGCTGCGCAAGACTGGCCGCGATGATCCCATCCTGCACCAGACCAGCCTCATGGGCTTCTTCGAAAAGCGCCTCCAGCGCAGCCTCGGGCGCGTGGTTTTCAGGCAAGCCCAGATCAATCAGTACCATCCAGTCCGGAGCCTTGGCAAAGGGCAGGCGGACCTGCGGCATGGTCTCGGTCAGAAAGGCCAGCCCCATGCCCCCGATCAACTCGAAGGCCGAAATCGCATCGCCCAGCCGCGCCTGCGCCATGGCCAGAAGCTTGAGCGCCGCCTCGGGGCTGTCCACCACCATCAGCGCGCCCCCCTCGCGCGCAGGGCGCGGGGCGAGCCGCAGGCTGGCCGCTGTGATCACCCCCAGCGTCCCCTCAGAGCCGATCATCAGATGGCGCAGATCATAGCCCGTATTGTCCTTGCGCAACCGCTTCAGGCCATTCCAGATGCTACCATCCGCCAGCACCACTTCCAGCCCCAGCACCTGATCGCGGGCATTGCCATAGCGCAAGACATTCACCCCACCGGCATTGGTCGCAAGCAGCCCCCCGATCCGGGCCGAACCCTCAGAGGCCAGCGACAGCGGAAACAGGCGCCCCATCTCGGCCGCCGCGCGCTGCACATCGGCCAGGATCGCACCCGCCTCCGCCACCAGCACATTCTCGGATGGATAACGCGCGCGAATGGCCTGCATCCGTTCCAGCGACAGGATCAGCGGTACAGGGCCATCAGCGCTGATCTGCCCCCCCACAAGCCCTGTGCCGCCGCCATAGGGCACGACTGGCACATGAGCGGCATGACAGGCGCGCAGGATTGCCGCAACTTCGTTGGTGCTGCGCGGCAGGGCAACAGCCCCAGCCTGCCCCTGCCAGCGGCCACGCGATTCTTCCAGATAACGCGGCTCAGGCGTGGCCAGCCGCCCCTCCGGCAAAACCGGTGTCAGATGTTCAAGA
>SKSL01000172.1 GCA_007123015.1 Natronohydrobacter sp.
AGCGAGCCGGAAATCTGGCGCAGCCGCGCGACCGCATAGCGGATCGGATAGGGCAGCAGGATGCCGATATAGGCGATCAGCAAGATAGCCGCTGTTCCATAAAGCGAAATCGGCTGATAGGGCGAGTTCCAGAACAGGATGATGCCGACGGCCAGAACGATGGCGGGAATGGCATTGGGCAGCACCGACAGCCCATCCATCACGGCCCGCCCGCGCCCCGTGCCGCGCACGACGATATAGGCGACCAGCCCACCAATGGCGGCTGTGGCGAAGGCCGTCAGAATGGCCAGCCAGCCCGACGTGATCAGCGCTTGCCAGGCACGGCTGCCACTGCGGAAAATCGGCTCATAATGGCGCAGGTCGAAATTCGACCAGCTCAAACCGCCTGAGATTGTGCCCATCAGGGACGTCACCGCGATCGCCGCCAGCGGGATAACCACGCCGATCAGCGCCACCAGCGCGAAGAGCCCCAGCACCGGCCAGCGCCAGCGCCCGAGACCCGCCTTTTCCAGATCAGCGGGCTTGCCGGTCTGGCTGACATATGAGCGGCGCGTGGCGATCCAGTTCTGCAACGTGAAGGCCGCCAGCACCATCGCCATCAGCATGACCGAGCCAAGCGCCGCCCCTGACAGGTCTATCGGCCAGTCTGACAGGCGCGTGTAGATGCCCGTCACCAAAACCTCGAACCCGGTGCGCGAGGCAAGGGCGGCGGGTGTGCCGAATTCCTCGATCGACATGGCGAAGACGATCAGCAGGCTGGCCGCAATCGCCGGGATCGAAAGCGGCAGCGTGATCAGGAAAAACGCCTGCAAAGGCTGCGCACCGTGAACCCGCGCCGCCGAGGCAAAGCGCCCGCCGACCATTTCCAGCGCGCGGCTGACAGCGAAATAGACCAGCGGGAACAGGTTCAGCGTCATGACAAAGGCGACGCCCGTGAAGCTGAACAGGAAGCGGCCCATGTCAAAGCCCAGAAGTTGAAACAGATAGCCGCGCGGCTGCAGGGTCATCATCCAGGCAATGGCGGCGATGAAGGGCGGGATCAGGAAGGGGATCAGGAACACCACATCCCAGACCCGCGCGCCGGGCACATTGAACAGCCCGCGCAGCACGCCAATGGGCAGGCCGAAGATCAGACAGCCGATCATCACTGAAAACGCCAGCAGAAGCGTGTTGCGCGCCTGCGTCATCAGCCGGTCATTCTCGGTCAGAATGACAAGTTTCGAGAATGCTCCCTCGAACGAACCGCGCGCGAAGTCGGGGAAGATGGCCTGCAACAGGATGAACAGAACAGGCAGGCCGACCAAAACGATCAATGCAACAGCAGCGAGTGTGGTCAGAAGGGATTGAGCGCGCAGCATTCTCTCGCTTTCAGAAATGCGAATGGCCCCGAAACGCGCGGGGCCATCCGGCAGGGTGCCGTGTTCAGCGGTTGGTCACAGTCTCGTTGAAGCGCGCGATGATCTCGTCGCGACGGGCTGAAACCGCGTCTTCATCGACCTCGATCACGTTCAGGTCATTGATGCCGGGGCGCAGACCTTCGACATCTGCACGCGCAGGCATCAACCATGTCTCGGCGACCAGCGCCTGACCCGCATCCGACAGCACGAAATCGATGAAGGCCGTTGCTGCATCCGCGTTCGAGGTCGATTCCAGAATGAACATCGGGCGTGGGGCGATCACAGTGCCGCTTTCGGGCACAATCACCTCGACCGTCTCGCCTGCTGCGGCTCGGGCATAGGAGATATAATCAACGGCCCCGAACACAGCTGCCGCTGCGCCCTGCAGAACCGGGTTAAGTGCTGCAGCATTCGGTCCTGGCACGATCATGCCATTCTCGGCGAGCGCGCCAAGAAGCTCCCAGGCCTCATCCCCCATCGCAGTTTCAAGCCCGGCGATCAGGTCAAAGGCAGAACCGGACTGCGCAGGGTCGGGCATGGTGACCAGGTCGCGGTAATCCGCGCTTGCCAGATCAGTCCACTCGCTGGGGCGGGGTGTGCCGCTCTGGGTGTTCCACGCAATCGCCAGCGCCGAGATGCCTTGTGCCACATAGTGGCTGTGTTTCAGGAAATCCGGCACATTCTCGGCATGGGGCGAGGTATATTCCATCAACAGGCCGCGCTCATGCATATCTACCGCCGAGCCCCAGCTTGCCGAGACCACGACATCAGCCTGCGGGTTTGATTCCTCGGCTTCAAGTCGCGCCATCACCTGCCCGGTGGTCCCCTGAAACACATTTACAGTAATGCCGGTTTCAGTCCGGAAGGCGTCAGCCAGCGCGTCTGCCAACCCACCGGGGCCGGCAGTGTAGAATGTGAGAGTGTCGGCTTGGGCGAGCGTGCCCATCAGACTAAGCGACGCGGCAAGAGCAGTCGTGCGAAGCATGGTGATTTCCTTTGGTTTGGATCAGTGCGGGAACACGCGCAGGCGATCAGCATCAATCGCCAACGGGATGTGGCTGTTCACAGGCGCTGGCTGGTCCGCTGGGCAAACAAGCCCGGTGCTTTCGCCGTTCAGTCCCAGATGCAACAGATACCGATCGCCCTGAAACTGGCAGCGCAGGACCTGGGCCTTCAGCGCGCCCTGTGGGTCAGGCCGGATTGCCGTGCGCGGGATCAGGATACGCGCTGGCCCTTCGGGTGCCTTGCCTGCAAGGGACGGAAGCGACAGATGGGACCGCGCGCAGGTAAAACCGTTTGCGGCGCATAGCTTGCCATCGACCAGCGCACCGATATTCAGGAACTGCGCAACTGCGACCTTTTCCGGGGCAGAAAACAACGCTTCTGGCGTGTCGATCTGCGCAATCTCGCCATTCAGCATCACTGCGACACGGTCGGCAATGGTGAAGGCTTCGGCCTGATCATGAGTCACATAGACGGCTGACAGGCC
>SKSL01000156.1 GCA_007123015.1 Natronohydrobacter sp.
CTGTTCGCCGAAACCCATCCGGTCGGCAGCCAGATCGAAGGCGAGATCAAGAACATCACCGAATTCGGTCTGTTCGTGGGTCTCGACGGCGATATCGATGGCATGGTGCATTTGTCCGACATAAGCTGGGATCAGCGCGGTGAAGAAGCCATTCAGGACTACCGCAAGGGTGATACTGTCAATGCTGTGGTTTCGGAAGTCGACGCCGAGCGCGAGCGGATTTCGCTGTCGATCAAGGCATTGGAAAACGACACATTCTCGGATGCTGTCGAAGGCGTGAAGCGCGGTTCGATCGTGACCTGTGCGGTCACAGCGATCGAGGATGGCGGGATCGAGGTCGAGTATAACGGCACAAAGAACTTCATCCGCCGCTCTGATCTGGCCCGTGACCGTGCCGACCAGCGCCCCGAGCGCTTCCAGGTTGGCGATAAGGTCGATGCGCGTGTGACCAGCGTTGACAGCAAGACCCGTCGTCTGGGTCTGTCGATCAAGGCCCGCGAGATCGCGGAAGAGAAGGAAGCGGTTGAACAGTATGGCTCGTCCGATGCCGGTGCATCTCTGGGCGATATCCTGGGCGCGGCGCTGAAAGATCGCAACTGATCTGCAACGCAGGCTATGACATGACTGGAAAACCCCGGCCCTTGCGCCGGGGTTTTTATTTTTGGCACAGAATGACTGCCCCCACGTCATCTCTGGGATGTGCAAGGCAGCCTGCTTGACTTGGCTTCGCAAAGCGCAGAACAATTGCCACAGTTCCCCACATGCCGGTTTGGCCAGAGGAGGGGGAAATCCATCATCAGGGAGATCACGATGTTGATGAAATCACTGCTCGCCCCGTCACGCGCCGCGCTCATGTCGGGTGTTGCAGCAACAGCACTGGTGCTGTCGGGCATGGCGGCCACGGCGGAAACCATCCGCTGGGCGCGTGTGGGCGACTCGCTTACGCTGGACCCGCACAGCCAGAATGAAGGCCCGACGCATACGGTCGCGCATCATATCTATGAAACGCTGGTCGAGCGCGAACTCGATGGATCGCTCAGCCCGCGTCTTGCGACCGAATGGGGCATCACGGAAGAAGATGACACTGTCTGGTTCTTCACCATCCGCGAGGGCGTGAAATTTCATGACGGATCGGAAATGACTGTGGAAGATGTGGTCTTCTCGCTCGACCGCGCCCGCACCACGCCCTCGGGCATGGCGGCCTTGCATGCGGCTGTCGAAGAAGTGACTGCGGTCGATGATCGAACCGTTCATGTCCGCCTGTCGGGCCCGGCACCGCTTTATGTGCAGAATCTGACCAACACTTTCATCATGTCCAAGGCCTGGGCGGAAGCCAATGACGTCATGGTCGCGCCAAATTTCGCAGCCGGTGAGGAAGCCTATTCGATCCGCAACGCGATGGGCACAGGTCCTTACATGCTGGTCGAGCGCGATCCCGAGGTCCGTACAGTCATGCGGGTGTTCGAGGATCACTGGGATGATGCGCCTGCCGTGACCGAGATCATCTATACACCGATCTCGGAAGCCGCAACGCGGGTGGCAGCCCTTTTGTCGGGTGAAGTTGATATCGTGCAGGATGTGCCTGTGCAGGATATTGCGCGGCTGGAACAGACAGCGGGTATCCAGGTCGTGCGCGGCCCGGAAAACCGCAATATCTTCTTCAGCTATGACATGACTTCGGAAACACTGGCCTCTTCCAACGCTGACACCAATCCTTTCGCCAACCCGCAGGTGCGCGAAGCCATGGCGATGGCCGTGAACCGCAACGCGATCCAGCAGGTTGTGATGCGCGGCGAAAGCCAGCCCTCGGCCGCGCCCCTGCCACCCTTCGTTAATGGCTGGACCGAAGAGAAGCACGCATTTGATGAGCCTGATCTTGAGGCCGCACGCAATCTGATGACCGAGGCAGGATTCCCCGACGGCTTCAGCGTGCAGCTTGATTGCCCGAATGACCGCTATCTGAACGATGAATCGATCTGTCAGGCACTGGTGGGCATGATGGCGCAGATCGGCATCACTGTGAACCTGAACGCGCAGACCCGTTCGCTGCATTTCCCGCTGATCGAGAATTGGGAAACCGATTTCTACATGCTGGGCTGGGGCGTTCCGACCTTTGACAGCCAATATGTGTTCGATTTCCTCGTTCATTCGCGCGAAGGCAGCTATGGGTCATTCAACGGATCGCGCTATTCCAACCCGGAACTGGATGCCAAGATCCAGTCACTCGCGACCATGACGGATCTGGACGCGCGCAATGCAATTATCGCCGAAATCTGGGATCAGGTGATGGAGGATCGCATCTTCCTGAACATCCACAATCAGGTTCTCGCCTATGCGATGCGCGACGGTGTCAATCTGGATGTGCACCCGGAAAACCAGCCGCGCATGACGACGGTGACGTTCGACTAAACCGGCTTGACCCCATGGACCCGTGCGAGATATCCCGCGCGGGTCTTTCCATTTATGGCAGGGGGGCTGACCTTTTTGTCCCTGATGAGAGGCCCCTTACGCGAGGTTCGAGATGATCGCCTTCATCCTGCGCCGGTTGGTGCAATCCCTTCTCGTGATGCTGACGGTGGCCTTTGTCGCCTTCGCGCTGTTTCGCTTTGTGGGCGATCCGATTGCCTCGATGGTGGGGCAGGAAACCACGCTGGCAGAGCGCGCGGAGCTGCGCGAGGCGTTGGGGCTGAATGATCCGTTCCTTCTGCAATTCTGGAATTTCATCGGGCGCGCCGTGCAGGGCGATTTCGGGATTTCCTATCGGCTGCAGCAACCCGTGATGGAACTGATCCTGTCGCGCCTGCCTGCGACGCTGGAACTGGCGCTGGTCTCTGGCGTCCTAGCCTTTGTCTTTGGGGTTGGCTTCGGGGTCTATACAGCGCTGA
>SKSL01000262.1 GCA_007123015.1 Natronohydrobacter sp.
GAATGATTCTGTCATGGCCTATTGGAGCAGTGGCGATCTGCATTACACGATTGTCGCCAATGATACGCGTGGTGCGATCACAACACTGGCGGCTGCCGTCGAGTAACGCTGTCGCCGTCGCGTCATATCATGGCGTGATACGCTATGATATGGGGCCAGAACCCCTGCGCCCCGAAAGCCCCTCGATCAAACAGCAGGCCTCCTGCAACGCAAGGCTGAGCGGGCAGAACGATATCTGTCGACTGTATCAGATGACCCTGAGGCACAGGCCGGCCCCGGATGGGGTTGTGCATGTTAAGTCATCAGCCTGCTGCGCCATGGCCTTTGCCGCCTGCGGGTCTGGCCAATCATATTGCCAATCTACAGAAAAACCGCCATTGCCGGAGACGTGTTAGAAGACGTCCCATTCTGGTAACAGCATTCAAGAGGCAGGATGACCAAGGTCATGGCAATGCAGCACGACAGTTTGATTTTTCATAAGGAAACCACAAGACATCTTGCAGCCCTGCAGGACCAGATATTCACCATTGTCGCAAATGGTCTGGAGCATTTTCAGCCGGATGCAACGGAACCGGGCCCCAGCCTGAGTCAGTTTCTGGGCCGTCCTGCCGATGTGCTGCTGCCGCATCTTCTGGCTGACAGGGATTACCTGCTGCGCAAACAGGACCCGGCTGGCGACTATCTGATCAACCGTTTCGCACAGATATGGGTTGCAGGACACTGGATGCGCAAACGCTTGCTGAGCACACCAGGGATCACCTTGACCCCGGATCAGATCGTGGCTGTCGGTGCGCCGCGCGTTGATTTGCTGCGCCGCTTGTCGACCATGCGTCGCAAAACAGCCCGCGCGGACCGCAAGCCAAGAGTCGTCTGGGCCCCGGGACACGCGGCCTGGAGAGCGGGCGGTGGCCGCGCAGCACGTTACGCGGAATTGAGCGCAGCTCTGGCCCAGCTTGACGGGATCGAGCTGACTGTCGTTGCGCATCCGCGCGACCGCGCAGACAAGACCCCCTTGGACTGGGCGCTGATCGATGCGGATATCGTCGTGTCCGATTACAGTTCAGTGCTCTATGAAGCCTGGGCGTTGGGCAAGCCTGTGGTATTCCCGCATTGGCTGGTGGGGGATCATATCCTGACCAAAATCCCCGGGTCAGCAGAGGCGCATATCTATCGGACACGTCTCGGCTATCATCCGGACAGCCTTGATGAGCTCGTCGATCTTCTGCACCAGCCGCTTGATCTGTCGGCTGCAGTGCAGGCGTTCATCCGTGACTATCTGCTGAATGCAACCGAGGATACAAGCTGCATCGATCAGATCTGGAAAACCCTGGCCGGGCATCGTGACGGCGACCCGGTTTCGCACAGCCCTTCGGCAGATGCAGTGCATGCGACCGCCTTGGCAGACCACGCGCCTGTGCTGCCATCAGACAAGGTGGCTGATCTGCTTGAGGCGCAGGATCTGACGCCTGTTTCCGAAGATCAGCCCGCCCCTGCAGCCCCCCTCCCCGAAGATCATGATGCGCAGCAACAAGACCCGGCGGGGCCATCAGTTCATTTCTGCATGAACAAGACCCGTAATTATGCAGATGTTCAGGCGCAGATCGTTGACTATCTGGGCATGTCGCTGCGTGAGGCAGGATATGATGTCACAAATGGCCGCAAGATCAGCCCCGGTGCCTGCTGCACCATCGCCATGTTCATCCGCGATGCGGGTCAGGTCTATATTGGCCATAATCTGGCTGACAAGAATTACATGCTGCAGCTGGACGCTTCCGGGACGGCGCTGATCAACCGGTTCGACCATGTGTTCGTTCCAGGCAACTGGCATCGCCGACGGCTTTTGCAAAGCTCGAAATGTCATTTGCGTCCGGATCAGATCCATCTTCTGGGGGCGCCGCGTGTCGACTATATGCGGATGCTGCACGCAACGCGCGGGCCAGTTGATGCCGCCTCTGATGCAGAGCGTCCGCTGACGGTTCTGTGGGCCCCGAGCCATGACCAATGGCTGTATAAGGGCACAGTATTGTCCAGCTATCCGGATTTTGCGACCTGCCTTGATCACCCGGACCTGGCCGCGCGGACCGATATCCAGTGGAACACTGTCCTGCATCCGCGCAATCGCGATGACAAGCAGGCCCTGACCGAAGCCCTTCTGGAGGCCGATATCGTTGTCTCCGATTACACGTCGGTGCTCTATGAAGCCTGGGCGCTTGGCAAGCCTGTGATCTTCCCACGCTGGTTGCTGGGGGATCATGTTCTTCAAAATGCCCCGGACTCGGCCGAAGCCCATATCTACCGCGCCCGCATCGGCTATCATCCGGACAGTTTTGAAGCTTTCTGCGATCTGCTGCGCGCCGATCTGCCCGTGACGCAGGATGTGCAGGATTTCATGCGCGATTACCTGCATAATTATGACCAGTCCGGCGCTGGTCCCCAAGCCGCGGGCCTGCTGGAAAAACTTCTGGATCCCGAGCAGACGCTGCAACAGGCCACAGCAGATATCGCACAGGCCATGTCCGAGCAGCGCTGGGATGATGCGCGCGCGGCTGTGTCCCAACGCGCCCTCGTATATAATGATCAATTGCCCCTGCCCGATCCGAAACATGGTGATGCGGATACGGTCGCGCTGCTCTGGGCGGAGATCAAAGCGGCACAACAGGCCAAACTCTGGGCAGTGGCTGAAGAGCGGCTGCGGGAACTGATCGAATACACGCCCAGATCCGCCGAGGTCCATAACCAGCTTGCTCATATGCTGCGCAAACAGGGCAAATGGTGGCAGGAAATCAAAGCGCTCCAGACAGCTCTCGCGCTTGATGATCGCGATGCAGGCTGGTTCTTCCGCTTGGGCGAAGCGCTGGAGGTCATGAAGCATTGCCGCGCAGC
>SKSL01000010.1 GCA_007123015.1 Natronohydrobacter sp.
CACAGGAAATCCACGGTGTCGCCGCGATCACACCGGCGATGATGCGCGACGGCATGGCCAATCTGGAAATCACCGAAGAGCTGATGGCCGATCTTGGCCTGCCGAATTTCGGCCCGGCCTTTTCGGTATCGTGCCAGAACCACGGTGGTTCGGGTGCGGCGATGATCCAGCAATGGGATGCCAATGCGGGCGAGTGGAACCTGATCACCGACTGGATTGAACCGGATCGCGACTTGATCATGGAAATGGCGATGGAAGACAGTCTTGCCTATGCGGCTGAGAATGCCATCACGCCCGCCTGCCTGAACTGATGCGGAAATGGTGGTCCCGGCGTGCAGCCGGGGCCACCCCACCAACAGCGACAAAAAGGCCCAAAGCCATGCTTGATGCCAGCCCCAGCGAGACGACGACCCAGACCACGCTTCTGGACGTCAACAATATCGAAGTGCTCTATAATCACGTCATTCTGGCGCTCAAGGGGGTCAGCCTGAGCGTGCCCAAGGGCGGGATCACGGCGCTTCTGGGTGGCAATGGTGCAGGCAAATCCACGACGCTCAAGGCGATTTCGAACCTGATCCATTCCGAGCGCGGCGAAGTCACCAAGGGCAGCATCCTCTATGAAGGGCGCAACATGGTCGGTCTGGACCCTGCCGATCTGGTCAAGGCAGGTGTCGTGCAGGTCATGGAAGGCCGCCATTGTTTCGAACATCTGACGGTCGAAGAGAACCTGCTGACCGGCGCCTATACCCGCACCGACGGGCGCGGCGCGACCGCCAGCGATCTCGAAATGGTCTATGAGTATTTCCCCCGCCTGAAAGAGCGCCGCAAGTCGCAGGCGGGCTATACCTCGGGCGGCGAGCAGCAGATGACCGCCATCGGGCGGGCGCTGATGTCGAAGCCACGCATGATTTTGCTTGATGAGCCTTCGATGGGGCTGGCCCCGCAATTGGTCGAGCAGATTTTCGAGATCGTCGCGCGGTTGAATCGCGAACAGGGCGTGACTTTCCTGCTGGCGGAACAGAATACCAATGTGGCCCTGCGGTATGCGCATACCGGATTCATCATGGAAAACGGGCGCATCGTGATGGAAGGCACGGCCGAGGCATTGCGCGAGAACCCGGATGTCAAGGAATTCTATCTGGGCATGTCCGACAAGGGCCGCAAAAGCTTTCGCGAAGTGCGCTCTTACCGCCGCCGCAAGCGTTGGCTGGCCTGATCATGGCAGATGGAAACTCCCCCCGCAGTGCAGAGGGCCGCAAGATGACGCCTTTCGATCCGCTTGAAACCCGTAGCCTTGATCAGCGCGCGGCTGATCTTGCACAGGCCTTGCCGCGCGTCCTGGGTGCCGCGCTCAGCGCGCCGGGACTGGCCGCGCATCTGGCCCAGATCGGCCCTGAACAGATCACCTCGGTCGAAGCGCTCGCAACTCTTCCTGTGCTGCGCAAATCGGCGCTTGTGGCAGCGCAGGGGGTGACGCCGCCTTTCGGTGGGCTGAACGCGACGGCTTTGACCGATTTCGAGCATGTTTTCCAATCGCCCGGCCCAATCTACGAGCCCGGCCGCGTCAGCCGCGACTGGTGGCGGCTGGGGCGTTTCCTGCATGCATCCGGCGTAGGGCGCGGCGATATCGTGCAGAATTGCTTTTCCTACCATCTGGTGCCTGCTGGAATGATGTTCGAGAATGCGGCGCAGGCTGTCGGGGCAACAGTCCTGCCTGCGGGCACCGGGCAGACCGAATTGCAGGTCACAGCCGCGCGCGACATTGGCACGACGACCTATGCGGGCACGCCGGATTTCCTGAAGATCATTCTTGAAAAAGCCGATGCGATGGGCGTCTCGCTGGCCATCACCAAGGCCGTGGTGGGTGGTGGTGCGCTCTTCCCCAGTTTGCGCGCCTTCTATACCGAACGTGGGATCACCTGCCGCCAATGCTATGCCACGGCCGATCTGGGCAATGTCGCCTATGAAACCGATGCGCTTGACGGCATGGTGGTCGATGAAGGGGTGATTGTCGAAATCGTGCGCCCCGGCACGGGCGATCCTGTGCCAGAGGGAGAAGTGGGCGAGGTGGTTGTCACCAGCCTGAACCCGGACTATCCGCTGATCCGCTTTGCCACTGGTGATCTGAGCGCTGTCCTGCCCGGTGAAAGCCCCTGTGGGCGGACAAATATGCGCATCAAGGGCTGGATGGGCCGCGCCGATCAGACGACCAAGATCAAGGGCATGTTCGTGCGGCCCGAACAAGTCGCCGCGCTGGTGTCGAAACATGCAGAGATCCACCGCGCCCGCGTGGTCGCCTCGCGCGCTGGTGAAAAGGACGTGATGACAGTCCTGATCGAGACCCGCGCGGCAAATCCGGCATTGTATGAAGAAACGGTCCTGTCTACTCTCAAACTCAACGGGCAGGTCGAGCTTGTGCCGCCGGGATCGCTTCCGAATGACGGGCTGGTGATCGAGGATTTGCGCCGCTACGACTGACCTGCTGTTGCGCCAAAAGCAGCGGAGGGACGGGATGAAACGCTTTTTCATGGCAGGGGCTCTTGCGCTGTGCTGGCCATTCTCAGTGCAAGCCGGCGGCGTTGCCCTGATCCTTGGCGTCGAGGAGTATGCAAAGCTCGACGCGGTCGAGGGGGCCTCGCGGGTCCTTGAAACCGGGGCCGCTCTGGAAGAGATGGGCTTTCTGGTGCTGGCGGGTGAGAACCTGACCAGCGAGGAAATGCGCGCGCAGCTTTCGGGCAGCTTCGATCAAATTCAGCGCGAAGATCCAGCGCGTGTGGTGATCGTCCTGTCCGGGCATTTTGCGCATGCGCCCAGCGGGACCTGGCTGATGGCGGCTGACAGCAGCGATGCAGGGCTTGCGCTGGCCGATGGGCAGGGGCTGCGGTTGGGACTCGTCGCAGAAATCGCCGCGCGCGCAAGCGAAACCGCAGTGCTCTGGTTGGCTCCCTCGGTGGCCTCGGAGGCGTTGGGGCCCGGCCTTGTCGCGGGTCTGCCAGAGCAGTTGGGCCTGCCTGAAAATGTTGCGGTGCTGCATGGGCCGGTGGAACAGATCGTGCAGGGCCTGCGCGCATCATTGCGTCCGGGAACCACGCTTGCCAGCATCGCGCGCGCCAACCGGGCGCTGATCGGGGCAGGGGCCTTGCCCGAACGCGTGGCCTTTTTGCCCGATGGGTTCACCCCGGGGGCGCGGGCCGATCAGCGCGCCTGGCAGATCGCGCTCGAGGCGGATACAGAAGCCGGGTTTCAGGCCTATCTTGCGGCTTTTCCCAATGGTCAGAACGCACAGGCCGCGCGTAGTGCTCTGGATCGTATCCGCAACGCCCCGGACCGGATCGAAGAGGCGCTGTTCCTCACGCGAGAAGAGCGACGCGCGATCCAGCGCGATCTGGTGACACTTGGCTATGACACGCGCGGCGTTGACGGCATTTTCGGCCCCGGGACGCGCGGGGCGATTTCCGGCTGGCAAGCGGTGAATGATCTGGAAGACACAAGCTTCCTGACCCGCGACCAGATTTTCCTGCTCGCTGCGCAGGCCGCAGATCGCGCCGCCGAGATCGAGGCCGAAGAGCGCGCGCAGCGCGAGGCAGAGGAGCGCGCGGACCGGGAATTCTGGGCGCTGACTGGGGCAGCAGGGGATGAGCCGGGCTTGCGCAGTTACCTTGAGCGCTATCCGCAAGGCATTTTCGCCGGTCTGGCCCGCGACCGGCTGGAGCAGATCGCACAGGCCCAAGCCGCCGAGACGCGTGACCGCGATCTGGCCGCATGGCGCCGTGCGCGGGCGCGCGACACAGTTGCGGGATATGAGGCCTATATACGCAACTGGCCTGACGGTGAGTTTGTCGCGAATGCGCAGGCAAGGATCGACCAGCGCCAGCCTGTGGCCGTACCTCCGCAGCAAGACATGGCACCTTCCGCGCCCGGTACGGATCTGCAGGCCCGCGCGCGCGAAGAGGCGCTTGGCCTGACGCACTCCACGCGCCTTCTGATCGAGCGGCGTCTGGTGCGTCTGGGCTTTGATCCGGGTCCGGTCGATGGTGTGTTCGATGCGCAGGCGCGCGCGGCGATTGCGCAGGCGCAGGGCTTTTTCGATCTGACCCCGACCGGCTATGTCGACCAGCACCTTCTGACCATGTTGGTCAGCAATCTGTTCGGCGAGTTTCTGCGCTAGCCTGCTTGCGCCTGTCGCGACGCTCGCTTACCAGCGGGCGCAATTCATCTCGGGGAGAACGCGCATGAGCCAAGCAGATGACCGTCTGATCGTGGCGCTGGATGTGCCCAATGCACTGGCAGGGTTGGATCTGGCCAAGCGTCTGGGCGAAAGCGTGTCCTTCTACAAGATCGGGCTTGGCATGCTGACGGGTGGCGGTCTTGCGCTGGCCAATGAGTTGAAGCAGGAACACGGCAAGCGCATTTTCCTGGACATGAAGCTCTTTGACATCAGTGCCACAATCACAGCGGCTGTGCGTGGGCTTGCGCAATATGATCTGGATTTCCTGACAGTGCAGGGCGATCCGCATGTGGTGCGTGCGGCGCGTGACGGGGCCGGGGGTTCTCAATTGAAGATCCTGGCGGTCACTGTGCTGACCTCGCTCGATCGCGCAGATCTGGACGAGGGGATGATCCGCCCCGGCGATCTGGCAGAGATCACACTCGAACGCGCATCCCGCGCGCTGGCCGCTGGTGCGGATGGGGTGATTGCCAGCCCGCAGGAAGCCGCAACCATCCGTGCGCTGCCCGAAGCCGCGGGCAAGCTGATCGTCACCCCCGGTGTGCGCCCGCAGGGTGCTGACGCCGGGGATCAGAAGCGGATCGCCACGCCGGATGCGGCCTTGCGCGCGGGCGCAGATCATCTGGTCATCGGGCGCCCGATCTGGGCGGCACCTGATCCGCGTCAGGCAGCGCAAGCTGTCTTGCAACAGATTGCCGAAGTCTGACCCTCAGACCCGCGCGCCCCAACTGAGCGAGGCACGCTTGCGGGTGTAGAATTCGGCCATCATCCCCAGCAGGATACAGACCAGTCCGAAATAGATCGGATACATGGCGGATGTGTGCATCGGATTGTAGTTGATGAAGGCAAAGCCACGCGCCTGATCAATCGCATGAAAGAGCGGATTCCAGAGGAAATAGACCAGAAACGCCTCTGGCAAGGAATTAGCGAGAAAGAACTTGCCCGAGGCCACCATATTGATCCGCGTGATCAGCAGCGTCAGCAACCGGCTGACCCCTGGCATCCATGGTTTGAGCGCATAGAGCGCCACTCCGATGGCAAGCCCTGCAAACCACACGGCCAGCAGCATCCCGAAGGCCGCGACCGGGTTGTGGATCGTGACCGGGGTCCAGATGGCATGATAGAGAAACAGGATCACCAGCACGGACAGGATCTGGATGTAAAGCTCTGCCAGAGCTGCACCGCCCACAGCAACGATCGAATTCATGGGGCGGTGTTTCATCATCGCAGAAGTCGGCCCTTCGGCATTCGCGACCTGAGTGATGACTTTGGTAAAGACCATGAACAGAAACACACCGCTCATCAGATAGATCAGCGTATCGCCCCGGATCGCTGCTGCCCGCATCCCGGCGAAAATGAAGATCACCATGAAGACGGCGATCAGGATGACAGTTTGCAGAATGTTCAGGATCAGGCCGATGATGGCATTGCCATGGGTCTTGCGGACATTGCGCACGGCCTGATGGAAGATCAGGTCAAGCGTCTCGAAAACCGCATAGAAGCCGTTGCGCGACGAAGGGGGGGTCAGCATCGCCAGTCTTTCATCTTGTTACGCATTCGGCCATGCGCTACTTGTCCCCGCTGACAATAGAGCCATTCCAGCCACGAATCAATAAATGTCCCCAGGTTCGTCTGCAGGTTGGACAGGATATCACAGAGGGGTGACGATTATGGAGATCACATCGCCGCAGGTGACCTCGGTTCTGCGCAAGCTGGCGCTTGCGGCAGGTGATGCGATCCTGCAGGTTTACGAGCGCCCTGATTTCGATGTGCAACTGAAAGGCGATTCGAGCCCGGTGACTGAAGCGGATATAGCTGCAGATCGGCTGATCACTGCAGGCTTGCGCGCGGCTTTCCCGGATATGGCCATTGTGACCGAAGAACAGGCCGAGAGCCATGACCTGCGCGCAGAACGGTTCTTCATTGTCGATCCGCTGGACGGCACCAAGGAATTCGTTCAGCGCCGGGGCGAGTTCACTGTCAATATCGCTTTGGTTGAAAACAATGTGCCAGTCCGGGGGGTAGTCTATGCGCCCGCCAAGGGGCGCATGTTCTACACGACCGATACAGGGCAGGCGGTCGAGGAAACCGGCTCTTTCGATCCTGACCGACCTGGGGCGACCCGGCTGCTGAAGCTGCGCGCCCCGGATCTGTCCGCGCTGATCGTCGTTGCGTCGAAATCGCATCGCGATCAGGCCACCGATGACTATATCGCGCGCTACCCGGTGGCGGACATGCGCAGCGCCGGATCCTCGCTCAAATTCTGCCTGCTCGCTGCAGGAGAGGCCGATTTCTATCCGCGCCTTGGGCGGACCATGGAATGGGATACAGCCGCAGGCCATGCTGTGCTTGCAGGCGCTGGCGGGGATGTGGTCGATTTTCAGACCCATCAGCCGCTGACCTATGGCAAGCCGGGTTATGCCAACCCGTTTTTCATCGCGCGCCACCCGTCGATTCCGCTGGTCTGATGCCGGCGCGCATCTGACTGACAGTGATTCAACCTATGCGATAGTCGGGCGCATTAAGACCCATGAATGGTCAGGCTTGGCCGTAATTGTTGCCGATCTGCGCCATGATTCAAAATTAACCATGCGTCATCGAAGGAACAACTGCACTCGCATGGAGCTGAATAATGACACGCAAGGTTACCAAAGCTGTTTTCCCTGTCGCCGGTATGGGCACGCGTTTTCTGCCCGCCACGAAATCAGTGCCGAAAGAGATCATGACGCTGGTCGACCGTCCGTTGATCCAATATGCGATTGACGAAGCGCGTGCGGCCGGGATCACGGAATTCATCTTTGTAACCTCGCGCGGCAAAGGGGCACTGGAAGATTATTTCGACCGTGCGCCTGATCTGGAAGCCACGCTGAAAGCCAAGGGCAAGACAGAGCTGCTGGAACTTGTGCAGGCGACCAATATGAACAGCGGCGCGATTGCTTATGTGCGCCAGAATCAGGCACTCGGTCTGGGCCATGCTGTCTGGTGCGCGCGTCATCTGATCGGCAATGAACCTTTCGCTGTGCTTCTGCCTGATGATGTGATCGCTGCGGACAAACCTTGTCTTGCGCAGATGATCGACGCTTACGCAGAAACTGGCGGCAACATGATCGCAGCGATGGAGGTCGCGCCTGAAATGGCTTCGAGCTACGGGATCATGGATGTGCCGCCCTCGATCGGGCGTGTGTTGCCGATGCAGGGCATGGTCGAGAAACCCGCGCCGGGCACGCAGCCTTCGAACCTGGCCGCGATTGGGCGCTATGTTCTCTCGCCTGATGTGATGCGCCATCTGGGCCAGATCAAGCCGGGCGCAGGCGGTGAAATTCAGCTGACCGATGCCATCGCACGCGAGATTGCCGAGAAACAGAATGTCTATGGCTATCGCTTCGAGGGCCAGCGCTATGATTGCGGGTCGAAAGCGGGCTTCCTGCAGGCGACAGTTGCTTTCGGGTTGGCACGTCCGGACCTGTCAGGCGAGCTGTCGCAATTCCTGTCGGATATGATGGCGCAGCGTCAGGCCGCCGAATAACCCGCAGGACACGAAAGACCAATAGGGCGCATCAAGGCGCCCTGCAGGTGTTTGGGGCTTGCCCTGTGATGCCGATTGCGTTTTCCTGCGGGACAAAGAGGGTTCTCGACGCGCATGTTCACGCCGCTGCCCCCGATGCAGAAGCGCTGGTTCGATTTCCGCATGCGCTGGAAGCGCCGTCGCCTGCGTGCGCGGGCCATCGCCAAGGCGCATGAGTTGCGCCTGATCAAGCGCAGCAACCCCGTGCGCGGTGACATCCTGCTGTTCTGTACCATACGAAATGAACGCGAGCGGATTGAGTGGTTTTTGCAGCACTACCGCGGCCTTGGTGTCACGCGCTTTGTCTTCATCGACAATGACAGCACTGATGGCACGCGCGCGCACCTGCTCGCGCAGCCCGATGCGACCGTTTATCACACAAGGGCCAGCTACAAGGCATCGCGCTTCGGCATGGACTGGATCACCTGGGCCATGTTGCGCCATGCGCAAGGGGCGTGGTGCGTGGTCGCAGATGCTGATGAATTGCTGATCTATCCGCATTGGCAAACCCGGCCTCTGCCCGCCTTGACCGAATGGCTGGAGCACGAAGGCCAATCCGTGCTGCCTGCGCTGATGCTTGAACTCTATCCCAAAGGCCCGCTTGATCAGGCCCCATGTCGCCCCGGCACGGACCCGACAGATGTGCTGTGCTGGTTCGATGCGGGCAATTACACGATCACGCACAAGCCCTTGTTGGACTGTCTGCTGATCCAGGGCGGCCCCCGCGCGCGGCAGTTTTTCGCCTGTACCCCGAACCGCGCGCCCACGCTCACGAAATTGCCCCTGATCAAATGGTCCTTCCATAACGCATGGGTCAATTCGACCCATTCCATCCTGCCCCGTGCGCTGAACCGCGTCTATGCGACCGAGGGCGAAGAACGCATCTCGGGCGCGTTGCTGCACACCAAGTTTCTGGCCACAGTGGTCGAAAAATCCCGCATCGAGAAAGCCCGCGCCCAGCATTTCGGCAATGCCCCGGTTTTTGACACCTATTACGATCAGGTGGCCGAGGCCCCGGATCTGTGGTGCGCCCACTCAGCGCGATTGGAAGGCTGGGAACAGCTGGAAGCGCTGGGGCTGATGTCGCGCGGGGGCTGGGCCTGAGCAGGGTGGCTGAGTCCCAAAGATCACGCCAATCCAGACAGATAACGCAACAATAACCGATCTTGGCAAAGACTGTTGCAATCCAGCAGTTGCTTCTGCAATGCTGACGGTGAACGAACCTGCCATATGCATGTGGCAGAACAAGAAGGCTGCGCCCGGATTTACCGGAGCGCGCCGGGTCTGGGCAGTGTTATGGGTGTGTTGGGTCAACTTCGATTGCGCGCGGAACGGCAGAACAAGCTGCTGCGCTGCCTGCGCAAGAGCGCGGCCCTGCGCACGGTCCAGAACCGCACGGACCGTATCTGCCCCCGCGACGCGCTGGTCTTTTCCACTCTGCGCAACGAGCGCGTCCGCTTGCCCTATTTCCTGGACTATTACCGCGCGCAGGGCGTGCGGCACTTCCTGATTGTTGATAATGCCTCGACCGATGGGTCTGCGGAATACCTTAGCGCACAGCGCGATGTTTCGCTCTGGACGACCGAGGCCAGCTATAAAAGTGCAGGCTACGGGGTGGATTGGCTCAACCATCTGCTCTGGCTTTATGGGGCCGGGCATTGGGTGCTGGTGGTGGATGTGGATGAGTTCTTTGTCTATCCGTTCTGCGACACCCGCCCCCTGCAGGCGCTGACAGATTGGCTGGAAAGCCAGGGACGGCGGTCCTTCGGGGCGATGTTGCTTGATCTTTACCCCAAGGGTCCCGTGACTGCGCAGCCGTATGCTGAAGGGCAGAACCCGTTCGAGATTGCGCGCTGGTTCGATGCGGCGAATTACACGATCCAGCGCAATCCGAAATATCACAATCTCTGGATCCAGGGGGGCGTGCGCCAGCGCGTGGTGATGGCTGATGCGCCACAGAAAGCCCCGGCACTGAACAAGATCCCGCTGGTCCATTGGTCGCGGCGCAACGCGTTCAAAAGCTCGACCCATATGATCCTGCCCCGCGGTCTGAACCGGGTTTACGACGAAAGCGGCGGGGAATTGGCCTCGGGTATTTTGCTGCACGCGAAATTCCTCGACACGATTGTGGACAAGGCGCAGGAGGAATTGCAACGCGGTCAGCATTATGCAGGCAGCCGTGAATATCGCGCCTATGAGCAGACCCTCGCGCGCAATCTTGATCTGTGGTGCGACTGGTCCACAGAATATATCAACTGGCGTCAGCTTGAAATTCTGGGCCTGATGTCGAAAGGGGATTGGGCATGAGCGCGCCATCTGCGCCTTTGGGCGTCGTGATCCTGTGCCACACGGCGCTGCGCCGCGCAGCCCAGCATACCCGTTTCTGGCTGGATGCGGGCTGCCCCGTCGCGCTGCATGTCGATGCCGATGTCCCGCAAAAAGACCTGGCCGCGCTGCAACAGGATCTCGGCAATCACCCCTTGTTGCGCTACAGCCCGCGCCATCGCTGCAATTGGGGGTCGTGGTCGCTGGTGATGGCCACACAGCAAGCCAGCGACATCCTGCTGCGCGATTTCCCATCTGTGCAGCATGTCTTGCTGGCCTCAGGCGCTTGTCTGCCTTTGCGCCCGGCGCAAGACCTGCTTGCGCACCTCGCCGCCCATCCGCAGACGGATTTCATCGAGTCAGTCTCGATTGATCATGCTGACTGGATCACGGGCGGCTTGTCACTGGAACGTTTCACGCTTTATTTCCCCTTCGACTGGCGGCGCCAGCGCTGGCTGTTTGATCGCTTTGTCGATCTGCAACGCAAGCTGAAGATCAGCCGCCATATTCCGCGCCCGTTGCGCCCGCATATGGGCTCTCAATGGTGGTGCCTGACACGCGCCACGCTGACCGCGATCCTGACCGATCCCAAACGCCCCCGCTATGAGCGCTTTTTCCGCCGCAACTGGATCCCCGACGAATCCTATTTCCAGACGCTGGCGCGGCTGCATTCCAGCCAGATCGAAAGCCGCTCGCTGACTTTGGTCAAATTCGACCGCCACGGCCGGCCGAACCTGTTCTATGACGA
>SKSL01000030.1 GCA_007123015.1 Natronohydrobacter sp.
CCGGCCGCGCGCCAGCGCTCAAGCGCTGCAGGGTTGTCGACGAAATTCACCCCGATTTCGGCCAGCACGGTTTCGGCATTGGTCTCGATGATCGCGAGTGCTTCTTCGTTCAGCACTTCCAGATTGGGAATATTGCGCTCGATATAGCGCGCGGTCTCGATGCTGACGGCTGTCCGTGCGGCGCGTCGGGCGGCACCTCCGCCACCAGCGCGCCCTCTGCGCCCGGCGCTTGCTGCCTGTGCGATCCCCATGGCTTCATCCGTCATGATCCGACACCTTTTTTCCAGCCGCCAAGTGTACGGCAGCGAACAACTAGGTCGGTTTTATGCGGCAGGATCAGGCATCGCGTGACGATTTGCGGCGCTCTGGGGTTCAAAGCGACATATTGCCGCCGCGAGAACGCGGCAAATTCGGCGACGATACATGTTTTCCTTGATCTTCCTGCACTCTCCCCCATATGCAGGCACCGCCCGTAAATTTCGGGCGCAGATGTGATGGGAGCCTTGCCATGCTGGACATACTCGCGATCCGTCAGGACCTGAAAACGGTCTATGACCTTGCGCCCAACCCGGATCTGGCGGCCTCGATGCAGTCTGAATATGCGCTTATGGCGCGTGTCGTCTCACCTGCGGATTGGGCGATCCATGCACCCTATGTCAAGGCGATCAATGCGCTGAAACGCGAACGCAATGCCGCGATCCTCGCGCATAATTACATGACGCCCGAGATTTTCCATGGCATCGCCGATGTCGTGGGCGACAGTCTGCAACTGGCGATCGCAGCGACGCGGACCGAAGCCGAAGTCATCGTGCAATGCGGTGTGCATTTCATGGCCGAGACTTCCAAGATCCTGAATCCGTCGAAAATTGTGCTCATGCCCGACATGGCCGCTGGCTGCTCGCTTGCCGACAGCGTCACAGCCGACGGCATTGCGCAGATGCGCGCGCGCTATCCGGGCGCGCCGGTCGTGACCTATGTCAACACCACAGCCGAGGTCAAAGCCGCGTCTGACATCTGCTGCACCTCGTCCAATGCTGTGCAGATCATCCGCGCGCTGGAAGCCGAGACCATCATCATGGCACCTGACCAGTATCTGGCGCAGAATGTCGCCGCTCTGGTGCCGGAAAAGAATATTGTCTGGTGGGAAGGCTCTTGCATTGTTCACGAGCAATACACAGCGCAGGATATCCGCGCGTTCCGCGACTGGAACCCCGGCACGCGGATCATCGCGCATCCCGAATGCCCGCCCGATGTCGTGGCCGAGGCTGATTTTTCGGGCTCGACCAAAAGTATTCTGGATTATGTCAGCGCCGAACGACCCGAGCGCGCGATGCTGGTCACTGAATGCTCGATGGCCTCGAATATCTCGGACGCGCATCCGGATGTCGAATTTGTCGGGCCCTGCAACATGTGCCCCTATATGAAGAAGATCACCCTCGAAAAAGTGCTGTGGTCGTTACACACCATGACCACACAGGTAGAGGTCGAGGCCGAGATCGCCGCAAAGGCCCGGCTTGCAGTGCAGCGCATGATTGATCTTTCGGCGGCGAAAGCCTGACACAGTGATCACGACCAAACGCGTTGTGATCGTGGGCGCTGGGCTTGGCGGGCTTTATGCGGCGCTGATGCTGGCCCCGCGCCCTGTCTTGGTGATCTCGCCCGAGACCTTGGGCGAGGGGGCTTCTTCTGCATGGGCGCAAGGCGGTGTGGCCGCTGCGATGGCCGCGCATGACAGCCCCGAGGCGCATGCGCGTGACACGGTCGCCGCCGGGGCGGGAACTGTGGACCCGGATATCGCGGCGCTGGTCACACAGGCCGCGAAGGGCCAGATCGAGGACCTGAGCGCGCAGGGCACACCGTTCGACCGCGATGCGGCAGGCCAATATATCCTGAACCACGAAGCGGCCCATTCCATCGCCCGTGTGGTGCGGGTGAAAGGGGATCAGGCGGGCCGCAAGATCATGGAAACACTGATCGCAAAAGTGCGCGCCACACCTTCCGTACAGGTGATGGAGCGGATGGTCGCGCAGGGGCTGATCACTGATGCAGGCCGCGTGACAGGCATTCAGCTTGCGCAGGTTCAGGGGGATCAGGTCTCGCGGCCTGTCGCCGTGCATGCCCCGGCGGTCTTGCTGGCCGGTGGTGGCTCGGGCGGGCTGTATGCATTGACCACAAACCCGCCCCGTATCCGCGGGCAAGTGATGGGGCTGGCGGCCCGCGCGGGTGCTATCATGACGGATATGGAATTCATGCAGTTTCATCCCACGGCCATGGATGTCGGGCTTGATCCTGCCCCTTTGGCGACCGAAGCCCTGCGCGGTGACGGTGCACGTCTGGTCAATGCAGATGGCGTCTATTTCATGGCAGACGAGCACCCGCTGGCCGAACTGGCCCCGCGCGATGTGGTGGCGCGTGCGGTCTTTGCGCAAAGCCAGGCGGGCAAGCGGCCGCTGCTCGACACGCGCAGGGCTTTGGGTCCGTCAATTCTGACTGATTTCCCGGCTGTCGCCGAAGCCTGTCAGCGCGCCGGGATCGACCCAGTGACAATGCCCATTCCCGTGGCCGCTGCGGCCCATTATCACATGGGTGGTGTGGCAACAGATGCCGCAGGGCGGGCATCGCTGAAAGGGCTTTGGGTCTGTGGCGAGGCAGCGTCGACAGGGCTGCATGGGGCGAATCGGCTGGCCTCGAACGGGGTGCTGGAAGCTTTGGTGTTCGCCCGTCGTGCTGCCGAAGATATTGCAGCCGGGCTTGATGTGACTGTGGCGGATGAGCTGCATTTGCAGTTTCTGCCGGGCGGTCAGGCGCTGGATCCGCGTGCTGTGCAACAACTGCGCGACCTGATGACCCGCCATGTCGGTGTCCGCCGCACTGGGTCCGGACTGGTACAGGCGATGACGCAGATCCGCGTCTTGCAGGCTGAGCAGGCAGATTGCGCGGATTTCGCCAATATGTGTGCCACTGCGCTTTTGATTGCGACGGCGGCCTTCCAGCGGCAGGAAAGTCGCGGGGCGCATTGGCGCGACGATTTCCCGACCTCCGACCCCGCTTTCGGCCAACGCGCCAGTTTGACACTGGCACAAGCCCAACAGATCACCGAGGAATGCGTATGACTGTCCCATCTTTGCCAGACCTGCTGATCGAGCCATTGATGCGCGCGGCCCTGTTAGAGGATTTGGGGCCTTCTGGGGATGTCACCACGCAGGCCGTGATCGGACCAGAGCTGAGCTATCACGCAAGGCTGAATGCGCGCGATGCGGGCGTGGTCTCGGGGGTGCAACTGGCGGAACTGGCGTTCCGGCTGGTCGATCCGGCCCTGAAGGTCACGACCCTGAAAAGCGATGGTGCCGAGGTGGCTGCGGGTGAAACGGTCATGGTCATCGATGGCAAGGCGGCGTCGATCCTGTCAGCCGAGCGGGTGGCGCTGAATTTCATGGGGCGGCTGTCCGGGATCGCCACGCTGACGGCCGCGTTCGTGGCCGAAACCGCAGGCACGCAAGCGCGTATCACCTGCACCCGCAAGACCACACCGGGGCTGCGTCTGGTCGAGAAACAGGCGGTGCGCCATGGCGGCGGAGCAGCCCATCGCTTTGCCCTGTCGGACGCGATCCTGATCAAGGACAATCACATTGCCGCCGCCGGGGGGATCGCCGAAGTTCTGACCCTGGCACGCGCGAATGCCAGCCATATGCGCCGCATCGAGATCGAGGTGGATACGCTTTCGCAGCTTGATCAGGTGCTGGCAACAGGCGGCGCGGATGTGGTGCTTCTGGATAATATGAGCACGCAGGATTTGCAGACAGCTGTCAGCACGGTCGCCGGGCGGTTGGTCACGGAAGCCTCGGGCAATATGCGGCTTGACCGGATTGCCGAAGTGGCCGCGACGGGCGTCGATTACATCTCGGTGGGCGCGCTCACCCATTCGGCGCAGGTGCTCGATCTCGGGCTCGACTTCTGAGCGCCCCACGGCCAGCATGCGCGGGCTCTCGCTGCGCTGTGACTTGAGCGGCTGCGCGCACTGCGCTACGGGTCATGGGATGTTTGAGTGGCGGAACTTCCTTTTTCTGTCTGGCCTCTGCCTTCTGGCACAGCCTGCCCATGCGCATCCGCATATTTTTGTCGATGTCGAGCTGGAAGTCGTCTTTGATGAGGCAGGCATTCCCGAAGGGCTCTGGATCAGTTGGACCTATGATCCGTTCTTCTCGATGCTTCTGGTGTCGGATATGGGGTTGGACCCCGATTTCACGGGCACGATCAGCGAAGACGAACGAGAGGCATTGGACGGGTTCGACATGCAATGGACTGTCGAGGTCTATCATGGCGATACGCATGCCACACAGGATGGGGAACCGCTGGCGCTGAGCAGCCCCATCACATGGGAGTCCGATTACCGCGATGGGCAATTGCGCTCGCGTCACCTGCGCCATTTACTCGACCGCCCTGACCCGGATCGCGAATGGATGGTCGGTGTCTATGATCCGACCTATTATACCAGTTATGGATTGGTGGGCACGCCGCGCGCCATCGGTCGCGAGGATTGCAGCTTGCGCATTTTCGAGCCTGATTGGGACGCGGCTTCAGCGCAACTGGAGGCAGCATTGGACGAAATTCTGGGCGCAGGTGGGGATATCGAGGCAGAATTTCCGATGGTCGGGGCGTTGTTTTCCGAGGAAGTCAGGATCCGATGCGGCGCGCGGTAATCTCTGCAGCGCTGCTGCTCGGGGTTGTGGGGCTGGTGTGGTGGGCGTTGGGCGGGCTGGACCGCGTGGCGCAATTTGCACAAGAGGCGCAGCGCAGTTTCCAGACGCATCTGGCGCAGGGGCTGCGCAGTCTGCGCGCAGGCGAGCCCGGCGCATTGCTGGCCCTCTGGGTATTGAGTTTCGCCTATGGGTTTGCCCATGCTGTGGGTCCCGGCCATGGCAAATTCCTGCTGGGCGCTTACGGGGCCGGGACACAGGTGCCTTTGCGCCGCATGGCGGGTCTGGGGCTGCTGTCCTCGTTGGCGCAGGGGCTGACAGCCGTGCTTCTGGTCTATGCCGGCGTTCTGATCTTCAATGCCTCGCGCGAAACTCTGCAACTGGCAGGCGATGTCTGGCTGGAACGGGCGAGCCTGATGGCGATCGCGCTGATCGGCCTGTGGCTGGTGATGCGCGCGACGCGCAAGGGACTGCGCCAGGTTCACGCGCTGCCCGCCACCATGGCGGTGCCGCCTCATGCGCAGGTCGACCACCATTGCGAAAGTTGCGGCCATCGCCATGGCCCCAGCATGGAGGAGGCCGCTGCAATCACCGGCTGGCGTGATACGGCCATGCTGATCGGCGCAATTGCGATCCGCCCCTGCACAGGCGCGCTGTTCGTCCTGATCCTGACCTGGCGCATGGGGCTGGTCTGGGAAGGGATCGCTGCTGTGATGATCATGGCGCTGGGCACAGCCTCGGTGACGGTCGCTGTCGCGGCAACTGCGGTTCTGGCGCGCGAAGGGGCGATTGACTGGGCCGGGCGGCTGGGGCAGGCCCGCTATCTTGGTCCAGTGATCGAGGGGCTGGCGGGGCTCTTCATCCTTCTTGTTGCGTTGAACATGTTAAAAATCTTCTGAGCTGTCTTGTCGCTTTCCGCGCGGCCCGATAACCGTGGCGTATGACACTCGCCCCGCCCCGCTTTCACGCCAATCTGCGCATGGTTCTTAGCCTGGGTCTGCCGCTTGCAGGCAGCCATCTGGCGCAGTTCATGCTGACTGTGACCGACACGATCATGTTGGGCTGGTATGGGGTTGCCGATCTGGCCGCGGGGGTGCTGGGGGCCGCACTATTCTTCGCAGTGTTCACTTTCGGGGCCGGCTTTGCCAATGCCGTGATGCCGATGGTCGCGACTTCCGCAGCATCGGGGCATGATACAGAGGTGCGCCGCGCGACCCGGATGGGGTTGTGGCTGTCCATCGTTTTCGGAATTGCCGCATTGCCGCTGTTCTGGTTCTCGGGAACAGTGTTGTCATGGCTCGGCCAGCCTGCTGATGTGGTGCCGCTGGCTGAAGCCTATATGCGGATCCTCGGCTTCTCGCTGGTGCCTGCGCTCTGTGTGATGGTGCTCAAGAACTATCTTGCCGCCCTCGGGCGCACGCAGGTTGCGCTCTGGGTCACAGTCGGCGCCGTGGGGCTGAATATCATCGCCAATTGGGTTTTCATCTTCGGCAATCTGGGCGTGCCTGAACTGGGCGTGCGCGGCGCGGCGATCGCGACGATCATTGTCAATCTGGCGAGCGTGGGGATATTGGCCGCCTATTGCGCGCTTTTGCCTGCGCTGCGCCGCTACACGCTGTTTCAACGCTTCTGGCGCGCGGATTGGCAGGCGATGGGGCAGGTCTGGCGGCTGGGCTGGCCGATTGGTGTGGCGCTGGTGTCGGAATCGGCACTGTTTTCGGCAGCCGCGCTGATGATGGGCTGGATCGGCACGCTGGAACTGGCCGCCCATGGCATCGCGCTCGAAATCACGGCGGCACTGTTCATGGTGCATCTGGGCTTTTCCAACGCGGCCACTGTGCTTGTCGGGCGCGCGCGCGGGCAGCGCGATCAGCAGGCGCTGCGAGAGGGCGCGCAGGTGGCCCTGCTGGTCTCGATCCTCTTTGCCAGTGCGACGATGCTGCTCTATATCACGGCAGGTCCGTTCCTTGTGGGTCTGTTCCTGTCCCCGGATGAGCCCGCGCGTGCCGCGATCATCGCCATTGGCGCGTCCTTCCTCATCGTCGCGGCTCTGTTTCAACTGGCCGATGGCGCGCAGGTCATGGCGATGGGGCTGCTCCGGGGCGTACAGGACACGCGCGGCCCGATGCTGATTGCCGCCTTCAGCTATTGGGCTGTGGGGCTGCCTGTCAGCTATCTGCTGGGCTTCCGCTTCGGCTTTGGCGGCGAAGGGATCTGGGCTGGACTGGTCGTCGGACTGACCATTGCGGCTGTGCTGTTGATGCTGCGCTTCTGGCGCGGTCCCGGGCGTGTCGATGCCCGCCCCTGGGAGGCGTGAGCGATGGATCTTCGGGCAATTCTGATGGGCCTTGCCTTTGCCTTCATGTGGTCCTCGGCCTTTGCTTCGGCGCGGATTATCGTTGCAGATGCGCCCCCGCTTCATGCTCTGAGCCTGCGTTTTCTGATCTCGGGTCTGATCGGGATCGCGATTGCCCTGGCACTCGGGCAAAGCTGGAAATTGACGCGTGGACAATGGCGGGCCGTGGTGGTGTTCGGGATCATGCAGAACGCGCTCTATCTGGGGCTTTATTTCGTGGCGATGCAGACAGTCGAGGCGTCGCTCGCGGCCATCATCGCGTCGACCATGCCGCTTCTGGTCGCGCTTTTCAGCTGGCTGATCCTGCGCGAGCCGTTGCGCCCCATGGCGATAGTGGGTCTGGTTGCGGGCTTTGCCGGGGTTGGCCTGATCATGGGGGCGCGGATGACAGGCGGGGTCGATCTTTGGGGCGTGGCTTTATGTGTTCTGGGGGTGATTGCGCTGACAGTGGCGACATTGTCGGTGCGCGTGGCCTCGGGGGCCGGGGGCAATCTGATGATGATCGTGGGGCTGCAGATGCTGGTTGGATCGGCCGTCCTGCTGGGGCCGGCGCTGCTGCTGGAAGTGCCAGAGGTGAACTGGACCTGGCAGCTTTTGGCCGCGTTTTCCTATACAGTTCTGGTGCCGGGTCTGGCCGCGACCTGGGTCTGGTTTCTGCTGGTGGGGCGGATCGGAGCGGTGAAGGCCGCAACTTTCCATTTTCTCAACCCATTTTTCGGGGTGGCAGTGGCGGCGGTCCTGCTCGGCGAGCGGTTGGGGGTGTTTGATGTGCTCGGCGTGGTGGTGATCATGGCGGGGATCTTGGCGGTGCAGCGGGCGCGATTGGGGTGAGGGGCGCTTGGAGGGCGTCGCCATTGTCGCTCGGACCAATGGCGCTCCAATGACGACCCCTCCAAACCACCCGCCTCAAGGGGGGCACGCCCCCCTTGAGAAACCCCGTGGATATTTGGACAAGGATGAAATCAGACGCCGAGATAGCGGGTTTGCAGATCTGGCGTCAGAGTATCCGGGGGGCCGGACCATGCAACTTGCCCGCGTTCCAGGATCACGCAACGATCCGCGAAGGGCAGGATTTCCGACAGCGTCTTGTCCACCAGCAGTATCGACAGCCCGTCGGATTTCAGCTGTGTGATCGCCGCCCAGATTTCGCGGCGGATGACCGGGGCCAACCCTTCGGTCGCTTCATCCAGCAGCAGCAAGCGCGGATTGGTCATCAGCGCACGCCCAATCGCCAGCATTTGCTGTTCGCCACCCGAAAGCGTGGCTGCGCGTTGCTCCGCGCGTTCCTCAAGGCGCGGGAAAAGCGCATGTACGCGCTGCAGGGTCCACAGGCCCGGGCGGGCCGCAGCGATCAGGTTTTCCTGCACGCTCAGATTGGGGAAGCAGCGACGTCCTTCGGGCACCAGTCCCAAACCCAGACGCGCCGCGCGGAAAGAGGGCCAGCGGCTGATCTCTTGCCCGGCAAAGCGCACAGCACCGCGCCGCATGGGCAGCATGCGGCAGGCCGTGGCGATGGTCGTTGTTTTGCCCATGCCGTTGCGGCCCATCAGTGCGACCGCTTCGCCTTCTTGCACTTTCAGCGACACTCCGAACAGGGCTTGCGAGGCCCCGTAAAACACGTGCAGGTCGTCGAGTTCCAGAAGCGTGGTCATGCGTCCTCGCCCAGATAGACTGCGCGGACCTGTGCATTTCCCCTGATCTCCGCAGCATTGCCCGAGGCGATGATCCGGCCTGTGACCAGCACGGAAATCCGGTCGGCCAGTTGGAACACCGCATCCATGTCATGTTCGACCAGAAGGATCGGCGCGTCGGCCTTGAGCGCGCGCAGAAACGGGATCAGGTCTGCTGTGCCACTCGCGCCGAGCCCGGCCATCGGTTCATCGAACAGAAAGCATTTCGGCCGCAGCGCCAGCGCCAGGGCGATTTCCAGCAAGCGCCGCTCGCCATGGCTGAGCACTGCCGCTTCGACCGAGGCGCGGGGCGCAAGGCCAACGCGCTCAAGGTAGCTGCGGGCCTCTTCGCGCAAGCCTGCATCGCGCATGACAGGGCGCAGGAAGCGGTAGCTATGCCCTTGGCGCGCCTGAACGGCCAGCATGACATTGCGCAGTGCCGAATAGTCGGGGATCAGCGAAGAGACTTGAAAGCTGCGCCCCAGCCCGGCGCGGGCGCGCTGCGGGGTGGAGAGGGGGGTGATATCTTGCCCCTGCAGCCAGACCGAACCCGCATCGGGCCGGGTCTTGCCGGAAACAAGCGCCATCAGCGTGGATTTGCCCGCACCATTGGGGCCGATCAGGGCGTGGATTTCGCCTGCGCGCAAGCTCAGCGAGACATCATCCGTGGCCTTGAGTGCCCCGAAGCTTTTGGACAGCCCGCGCAGGTCGAGCACTGGATCAGCCATGTTGCCCCCGTCCAGCGATCAGCCCGATCAGCCCGCCGCGCGCGAACAGCACGACTGCAAGCAGCACAAGGCCCAGCCACAGTTTCCAATGTTCGGTCAGGCCGCCGAAGAACACTTCGAAGCCCACAAGGATCGCGGCGCCCGCGACCGGGCCGAACAGCCGCCCGACACCACCCAGAATGATGATCACGATCAACTCGCCTGACATCGTCCAGGCCATCATCGCGGGGCTGACGAAGCGGGTCAGGTCGGCCATCAACGCACCGGCCAGCCCAGTGATCATGCCTGACAGGATGAAGCCCACCAGCTTGATGCCAAAGGGCGAAATCCCGATGGCAGCAGCGCGGTCGGGGTTGTGGCGGATCGCCATCAAGGCCGCACCAAAGCGGGCGGCGCGGATCAGGGCGAACGCGGCCAGGGTCAGCATGAGGACGCCGTAAGCGAGCAGAAAGAACTCCCATGGGCGGGCAGTGTTCAGACCCGGAAACTGGTTGCGCAGGAAGATCGGCAGACCGTCTTCGCCCCCATAGGCGGGCCAGGATAAGGTGAAGAAAAACCCCATCTGCGCGAAGGCAAGCGTGATCATGATGAAGAAAATGCCCGAGGTGCGTAGTGACAGCGCCCCCACGATCCCCGCCAGAGTGCCCGACAGGAGCATCGCAATCGCCCAGATCGGCAGCATCTGGTTGGTGCCCGGCAGCCCCAGAACCGGCGTGCCATTGAAGGCATGATGCGCGGCGATCCCCGCGACATAGCCGCCGATCCCAAGGTACAGCGCATGTCCGAAACTGACCATGCCACCCAGACCCAGCGCGATATTCAGCCCCACTGCCGCAATCGCCAGAATCGCGATCCGAGTGGCGAGCGTAATAATGAAAGGCTCATTCGCCAGCCAAGCCCAGAGCGGCACAGCGAAAAGCGCCCCCGCCAGCAGGGCATTCAGCAACCATTCCTTGCGCGTGTTATCCATGGGCGGGGAACAATCCTTGCGGGCGGAAGATCAGCACCAGCGCCATCAACAGGTAAATCAGCATCGAGGCCAGCGCCGCCCCCACCCCCATCGCCTGCGAGGTGTCGAGGAAAGTCGCAAAGACACGCGGCAGCAGGAACCGCCCCATTGTGTCGATCACGCCCACCAGCAGCGCGCCCACCATCGCGCCCTTGACCGACCCTATCCCGCCGATGACGATCACCACGAAGGCAAGGATCAGCACAGGTTCGCCCATCCCCACCTGCACTGACTGGATCGCGCCCACTAGCGCGCCTGCCAGCCCCGCCAAAGCCGCCCCCAACGCGAAGACGATGGTGTAAAGCGCGCGGATATTCACGCCCAAAGCCGCAATCATCTCGCGGTCGGACTCGCCCGCGCGGATCTGGATGCCCAGCCGGGTTTTCGCGATCAGCGCCCAGAGGC
>SKSL01000132.1 GCA_007123015.1 Natronohydrobacter sp.
CAGGATATCGCAGCGCGCAGTGCAGCCATTGTGCTGCGCGTAGGCGGTGATCAGCGGTGGCGGATCGAGCTGCATACAGTGCAGGGCATGAGCTGGGGCGAAACTGGCGACACACAGCTCATGCAGCGCGTGCTGGAGAAACTGCCTGCGCGTCGCGTGGTCTATTCCTGTGGCGTGGGTGACAGATCCCCACAGGACCTGCCCCGCGTGCTGGCTGCGCTGTCCGAGGGCCCGGAGCACGCGCTTGAAGTGCTGTTTCACGACTTCTTCCCGATCAGCCCGTCCTATACGCTGCTTGATGGCACTGGCCATTGGCGCGGCCTGCCCGCACCGGATACGCGCGACAAGGCCCATCTTTGGCGACGCCCTGATGGTCAGCGCATCGGGCTTGATGAATGGCAGGCTGGTTGGGGCGCGCTTCTGGCCAAGGCCGAGCGCGTGGTGACATTTTCGCAGAACAGTCGCGCCCTTGTCAGTGCGGTCTGGCCGGGAATCGCAGACAAGGTCGTCGTCACGCCGCACCAGCTGCCGCAGCCCCCGACCCGCCTGCCCGCCCCCCCTGCTGATGCACCGCCAGTGATCGGAGTGCTTGGCAATATCGGCGCGCATAAAGGTGCAGGCGTCCTTGCAGCGCTCAGCCGGCAGCTGCGCAAACATTCAACGGGACTTGTGGTGCTGGGCAAGGTCGATCCGGCCTTCCGGCTGGTACGTCCCGCGCGCATCCATGGCGGCTATGATCTGGCCGAGCTGCCCCAACTGGTGCGCCGCTATGGCATCACCTGCTGGCTGATCCCGTCTGTCTGGCCCGAAACCTTCTCTTTCACCACCCATGAAGCCCTTGCGACCGGCCTGCCGGTCTGGTGCTTCGACCTTGGCGCACAAGGCGAAGCAGTCGCAAAAGCCGTTGCAGAGGGTGCACCGGGCGGTGTACTCCCTTTGCCGGAAGGGCGCGCGGATCCAGACCGGATTTTGCGACAAATCTTCAGCGCCCAGAAATTGAAGAGCGCGGAATGCCACTGAGCCTTGTTTCGACCCCCTTTGTGCATGGAAGCGCAGCACGACCCCCCACTGTTCTGCCCCAAGGGGCCAGCCTGTGAGCATGTCAGCGAAACACGGGTTGCGGCATGCGTTTTCCGAATGGCGCGGACGGTTGCAGAAAAGTCGGCCACTCCTCGGCCAGAGCCCGAATGACGTCACCGAACTGCTTGCAGAGAAAGGGGGGCATGAGCGCAGCATTCTGTCCCAATTCAAGGGCAATGTGCGCTTCACAGGCGGGAAACCTGTCCTTGACTGCGGCTTGATCCTTGTCGCGTTCACCAATCGCAGCGGCTCTAACCTGTTATGCGATTATCTGGGCCAATGCCCCAGAGTGGCGGCAACTGGGGAACATCTGACAGCAGTTCTCCCTCTCTGTCCAGACGAACGGATAGATATTGCAGACATCCTGTCAGTACGGCACGGACAACAGGCATAAGTATGACAACCCCACAGCTGATCCTGCATATCGGTGCACCAAAATGTGGCAGCTCTGCAGTGCAGACCGCGCTTTCAATGCAGCCTGATCTGCAAAACAGCTCTGCCCAGTCATTTCGCTATGTCGGCGCGCACAAGAACGCCAGGCCGATCTACGGCGCTGATCTGTCACGGGCAGCCCGCAAGTCAGCCTATGGGTATATCACCTGGCCAAATTTCAGTCGCAGCCAAGCGGCAGAACCTGTGTTTTCCGCCATACACAAGGTTCTACGAAAAGGCGATGAACAGGGATATATTCCCATCATGTCATGTGAAGCATGGATCGGGCATCCTCAGTTGTTCGCGAACTATCTGCATGCATGGGGTAATCCGCGCGTGGATGTGGTGGCTTTCTTGCGCCCGCCGATTGACTGGGTGAATGCGGCCTACTGGCAATGGGGTGTCTGGGTGGCTCCCAATCTTGACAGATGGATGACACGCGGCAATCTGAGCTACAATTTCGGTACATTGATTCAGGATTGGGCAAAAATTCCCAATTTGAAATTGCATGTGCGCGGCACCCGCCCAGATGTGGTAAGAAAATTCGCGTCTCTCTACGATCTAGATCTGGCAGATGGCGGGATACGCAATGCCTCTTCGCCTGCAGCATTGATCGGCTTTCTATTGCGCAATCGCAAATATCGCTCCAGCGGGCATGACGCTGCGGTCGAATTCATCTTCCAGCGCTGGTGCCCGAACATTGACGCACGCAAGCCATGGACGGTGCAAGCACGCCATGTCCACAGATTGCGCGATACAACTGCCACCAACCTGATGGCTTTGCGTCAAACTCTCACGACCGAAGATCTCGACGATGTATTGCAAGATCATGGCTGGCTGCAGGAAAAACCCTATCACGCCGCCATCCGCGAAGGGGTGTCCACACTGGAGGATCCGGACGAACTCGTTGCGCTATATCACGCCCTGACACGTGGCATCATGAACGCCAGTTCTGCAACGCAAATGCAGCCACCCGCCATCCCTGAGTGTCCTGACGCATCTGTATCGGTGACACAGTGGGATGCTGTGATCTCTTCCCTGCTCGATCATTTGCTCGCACTGGACCTGCGATATCGTCAAGATGGAGAACTTGGCGGCACAATCTTCCAGCCAGTGCTGCGCTGGCTGCGCAAGGTGTGAGCATCGGAGGCCACAACAGGACAAGCTCGCGCATCGACAGCGGCAGCTACCCGTCGCGCCAGTTACCCTGTTCAAATCAAGATGTGGGAAAAAACCGGACCCCTGACAGCTTATGTCCGCAGGGCCTTGGCGACCTCGGCAAGGCCCGTGCGCAGCAAAGCTGCAGCGGCGTCGGGGCAGGAGGCCTCGGCATAGACCCGGAATTCCGGCGCGTTGCCCGATGGCCGCAGATGCACAATCGCGCCATCGGCACGGGTCATCCGCAACCCGTCTGTCTGATCAAGCGCAGTCTCGGTTGCCCCTGTGGCACCGCATGCCTTCAGAAAGGCCGCCCGCTCGGCACGATCCTGAGCTAGCTGCTCCAGCCAGACCCCCGCAACCTCTGGTGCGATGCCTTGCAGACGATCCGCAGCAGTGAAGCGGGACGGCAGCGCTTGTGCAAGTTCAGCCACCGACTGCCCCCTGGCCCTGGCCGCAGCAAGCGGTGCCAGCAAAGGCAGCAGATAGTCGCGTGTCATCAGCGGCGCCAGCCTGCCCGCTGAACCATCAGCTTCAAAACCCAGCAGAAAACCACCATTCGCTTCATATCCCACAATTTTCGCCTGCGGGTCCTCGGCCAGCGCCCCCTCCATACCCGCGATCACGAAAGGCGAGCCGATGCGCGTGCGCAGCACCTTTGCAAAGTCCATCCGATCCACGAGCGAATTAGAGGACACAGGCGTCACGATAACCTGCGCGCCCAGATATTGCGCCGTCAGCGGCCCCAGCACATCGCCGGGCAGGATTGCCCCCGACCCATCGACCATGAGCGGGCGATCTGCATCCCCATCAGCCGAGATCACAGCATCCAGCTTTTCCGCCTGCCCCCAATGCGCAAGCGTCGCGCGCATCTCGGAACTGACAGCTTCGGTATCGACGGGAATGAAGGTTTCGGACCGACCAAGCGCCACAGGTTTGGCGCCAAGCGCATCGAGCAAGGTGCAGGTCAGGTCGCGGCCCACAGTCGAATGTTGCCACACCCCGATCCGCAACCCCGCCAGCGACGCAGGACCAAAAGCCGTAACATAGCGGTCGATATACCGCGCCGCCGTGTCTGGATCCGGCTGCACGGCGGGGGCGGATTGCGCAGAGTGCGCCGCGCCCAATGCCGCCAGAATCGCAGCCTCATCAGCTTTCGAAATCTCGCCAGTGGGCAGATAGAATTTCAGACCGTTACGATCTGCCGGAATGTGACTGCCCGTCACCATGACGGCCGCATGGCCGGCCCGCATCGCGCTCAGCGCGAGTGCCGGCGTCGGCACCGCACCTGCATCAATGGCGAGCGTTCCGGCTTCGCCAATGGCGGCCATCACCTCAGCGGCAATTGCGGGCGACGAGGGGCGCAAATCGCGACCGACATGGACAGCCCCTCCGGTCGGACAGGCCCTGAGGAAGGCATGCAAATGATCGCGGATCAATTCCGGGGTCAGCTCTGTGACCAGACCACGCAGGCCGCTGGTGCCGAATTTGGGGGGCATGGAATGTCCTTGGGCTGGTTCGGTTTGCACGAAGATATGACCTGCACAGAGGTAAGATGCAATCTGCACCCGCCCATCAGCGTTTCATGAAAATCCGCAACAAAGGTCGCGGTGCTGCCACAATTCGCACGGCTCCGCGCCCCGCCTGCTGATCAAATGTTGCTTTGGGTGAAGATTGGGTGGCAGAGATGCGGCTGCATGCGCATGCATATGTGCTGACGGGTGACGAACTCTTTGACTATTCATTGGGCGCGACGCAGGTCTGGCAAGATCGTCCTGAGGGACCACTTCTGTTTACAAGCTCTGGGCTCTATGGCGGCATGAGCAGTTGGCAGATTGCGCCGAATGGCGATCTGACCCTGCTGTCGGTGGAGGAATTTCCCGGCACGCGCATGGCCGTGGCGCGCGATCAGATCGTCGTCGCCGAAAGCCGAGGGGCCATGTGGGCATTCCATGGGCGCGATCCACAGCATTTCGTAGGGTTCGAAATTGCTCGAGATGGCACGCTGGCCCAGCACCGCCGCACTGGCTTTGAACGTGTCAGCAATGGGATCGCTGAGAACGATACCGGATTACTCGAAGTCTGGAGCTATCTGCACGACATCGCGCCTGTCGCCGGCTATGGGGCCTCGGACGGGTGGCTCGACACGCGTGGGATCGCGGTCCTGCCCGATGGCACAGCCCTGATGGTCAGCGCCCAGAGCAATGCACTGCACCGGATCACCCCTTCAGGGAACGTGCAGAGCTTCGGCGCAGAGCTTGGTTTTTCAACGCCAACCGGGCTGGCAGTCCTGCCTGACATGGGCGCAGGGCAGCGCGTGGTGATCTCGGGGTCGCAAAGCGCGTCGCTCTCGGTCTTGCGGGCAGAAGGGAATGGCTTTGTCGCCAGTGATCATCTGGTAGATACCACGCATACAGCGCTCTATCGCGCGCAGGCGCTGAGTACGGCACAGGTCAGCACGGCAAATGGCCCGCTTGATCTGGTGCTGGCAGGGGGGGCCAATCATGGCATCAGCCTGTTTGCCGCAACCCCGCAAGGACAGCTGGTCTGGCTTGATACGTTTTTTGATACGGCCGAAACTGCGCTTTACAATCTGGCAAGCCTGCAAACAGTTGCACAGCCTGAGCGGTTGATGGTCATCGCAACGTCCGAAAGCGCGCCTGGGATCTCGGTGCTGCACCTGCCGCTTGCCACGCTCGGTGGGCTGGTCTTCGACGGGCGCGGCGGGGCGCGCGACGATATCCTGATCGCCAGCGCCGATGCGACGCGGCTGACCGGTGGGGCCGGGGAGGATATTTTCGTGGTCCCCAGCTTGGGCGCACGGGTCACCATCACAGATTTCGAACCAGGGCAGGATCGGATTGACCTGTCCGACTGGCCCATGCTGCGCGATCTGTCGCAGCTCAGCATCACACCGCGCGCGGATGGGGCCATGATCGAGTATCGGGACCATTCTTTGCGCGTGCATTCTGCCACCGGCACGCGCCTTGACGCAGAGACCCTGTTTCCCACTGGCCTGCAAGGTGCCGATCGCGTCTTGCCGCGCGAATTCCCCCTGTCCGAGCTGGGCCTGCCGCAACTGTCTGAATGCAATATCATGGGGTTGCGCGGCAGAGTGGCGTCTGAACTCGCAGCGCATGTGCCACGGCCAGCACTTTCGACAGTCTTGTCGGAACGGACAGCACCTCTTGAAAGCCCTGCCCGCAGCGCCAGCGCGTCTGACAGTCAAGCAGAAAAGCTGCTGACCATGATGCTGGCCGAAAGCGACGCCAGCATTGCCTTGCCATGGCAAGCCGCCGCATCCAGCGCAACTGCAAAATCCACGCCGCCGAATGCGACCAAACTGTTGCAAGACATGATCGCAGACCTTTCGAACCCGGACGAGACACTTTATGCCGCCCCGCCGCAGGCCGCGAGCGCTGCGCCAGAGATGACGTCACAGGCCCTCCACTGGGTCCCTGCCAACCTTGCTCCGGACGACATCCTTCCGGGCACGGGTTTTGACTGGCTCTGAGCGTTCCGCATAGCCCCTCGCGCTGGCTCATTCTCGCAAGGCGCGCATGCCGATGCGCGTCAATGGTGAAGTCAGGTAGCTCAGCACTGTCTTGCGATCCGTCTGGATATCAACCTCTGCCACCATTCCCGGCAGCACGGCCAATGGCTGGCCATGCGCATCCTGAAACATGCCCGTCGTGCGGACCCGGATGGCAAAACCTTCTTCGGGATCGTGGCTGGAGCGTGGGGCTGCGCTGGCGGCGATGTGGATGACTTCACCGGCCAACCGGCCAAAGCGCATGACGTCAAACGCCGTGATGGTCACTTGCGCCAATTGGCCCGGCGCGATGAAGGCAATGTCTGATGGGCTGAGCATGGCTTCGACCAGCAAAGTGTCATCGAGCGGGACGATCTCGATCAGCTCGTCGCCTTCGCTGATCCGCGCGCCGCGTGTGTTGCGGTGGACCCGATTGACGACACCGCGCACAGGTGCGTGCAACACAGCGCGGGCCGCCCGGTCCTGCAGCGCAGGCAAGCGCGGCGCGAGCGCAGAGAGTTCGGCCTTGGTCTGCGACAGATCGAGCAAGGCTGCAGCGCGATGGCGCGCGCCCAGCGCGCTGATTTGCGCATCAATCTCGGCCAGTGCTGCGCGTCTATGCTCCAGTTGCGCCTGCGCCTGCGCCACGCGCCCGCGCCACTCAACCTCGCGCAGCCGCAGTTCCAACAATGCGGATCGCGGGACCAGTTGCGACTGCGCAAGCGGTTCCAGCCGCGCCTGTTCATCGGTCAGGATGTCAAGCTTCGCGCCTGCGCTCTGCAGCGCGCGTTCGGCCGCTGCAATCTGCGTGTCACGCTGGCGACGCTGATGATCAAGGACGCGCAGTTCCAAGGCGAGTTCGCGGCGGCGCGCGTCAAACAAAGCGGTTTCCGCAGCCACCAGATTCGGCGCTTTCATAGACAGGCCCTCGGGGAAGTCGAGCTGTGCATCGTTGATTTCGGCCTCGAGGCGGGCGATTTTGGACATCAATCCGTAAGCGCGCTGTTGCGCTTGTTCATGTGCGCTGGACAGGTCCAAGGCGTCCAGAGCAACCAGGACTTGGCCGTCCTCGACAATATCCCCTTCAACGACATGCACTGCACGCAAAATGCCGGTTTCTGTGGCCTGAACGGTCTGAAGGCTTTGACCAGGTACGATCTGGCCGGTCGCGCGTGTCACTGTGTCAATCTCGGCATGCGCGGCCCAAATGCCGAAGAGCAGACAGAACAGCAAGATGATCCCCAAAAGCAGACTGCCACGCCAGGTTTCGCGGCCATTCATCTGCCGCGCGAGGCGCTTGAAATCCTCTGGTTGTGGCATCCCGCCCACGCGCTACCCCTGGGACATACTTTTGGCGACTTTTGGCCCGTCATGAACCAGCCTGCCCTGATCAAGCAGGATCACCCGATCAACGAGTTGCAACAAGGCAGGCCGGTGCGTGATGATCACAAGCGTGCGATCAGCCAGTTCCAACTGCAACCGCGCGATTAAGCGGGC
The DNA here is from genome assembly GCA_007123015.1 of Natronohydrobacter sp. Lineage (GTDB taxonomy): Bacteria > Pseudomonadota > Alphaproteobacteria > Rhodobacterales > Rhodobacteraceae > Roseinatronobacter. Next base: position 7,700 of record SKSL01000132.1, read on the forward strand.
CTCGCTCTGGGCGTCCAGATTTGCCGTGGGTTCATCCAGCAGCAGCACTGTCGGGCATCCCACGAAGGCGCGCGCCAGCGCAATCGCTTGTTTTTGGCCGCCTGACAGCCCCTCGCCGCGCTCGGAAAGCAGTGTCGCATAGCCTGTCACTGTGTTGCGAATGAAATCATCGACACCGGCCAATCTGGCCGCCCGCAGGATATCGGCATCACTGGCGCGCACAGCCCCCAGCGCGATATTCTCGCGCACTGTCCCAGAGAGAAGCCAGTTCTCCTGCAGCACGACACCCAGATTGCGCCGCAACTCCGCAGGATCAATCTGACACAGGTCGATCCCGTCGATCTGGATTCGGCCCGTGCGCGGCTGACAGAGGCCAGCAATCAATCGCGCGACAGTGCTTTTGCCGGACCCGACCGGCCCGAGAATTGCGACTTTCTCTCTTGGTTTGATCGTGAAACTGACCTCGGACAGCGCCTGTCCAGATTGGTCCGGATAGGCAAAGCTCACATGGTCAAAGCGGATCGCCCCCTTCGGCTGCGGCCAGCGCATCCATGTTTTTCCTATCGGCCGTTCGATTTCGGCCTGCATCAGTGTGTCGAGCGCGCGATAAGCGCTGCGCGCCTGGTTGCACCGCAAAAGCGTCTGCGCAAGCTGCCCGAGGGGTGCCAGCGCGCGACCTGTCAAGATCACTGCACCGATCAGCGCCCCAGCCGAAATTGCGCCCGCGCTGATCAGGAACACACCGAAAAACACAACCATCACCTGTGCCGCTTGCTGGGCAAAGCCCGTCGCGTTCATGGTTAATTGCATGATCGCACGGCTGCGCACACCATGATCAGCATGTCGCGCCAACGCTGCCTGCCAACGCGCCCGCATCTGGCGCTGCGCGCCGATGGTCTTGATCGTCTCGATCCCTGTCACAGTCTCGACCAGAATCGCCTGTTTCGATTGACCCTCCTTGAAGTTGCGCTCTGCCAACCGCGCCAGAAGCGGTTGCACTGTCAGCCCGAGGATCAGCACACAGAGCACAGCGATGGCTGGCACGATGACGAGCGGGCCTGCGATGAAATAGATGACCGACAAAAAAAGCAGGATGAAGGGCAAGTCCACCACAGCGACCAATGTGGCCGATGTGAAGATGTCGCGCAGTGATTCGAATTCGCGTAATGTCGCGGCCAGTGCGCCCGTAGACGCCTTGCGAGCCTGCATCTTCAGATCGAGGATCTGATCGAAAATCCGCGCGCCAATGATCTGGTCCACGCGATGACCGGCACTGTCGATGAAATTCGCCCGAAGGGATTTAAGGACAAAGTCGAACACCAGCGCAATGCCCACACCAATGGTCAGCGCAATGAGCGATTCGATCGCGTCATGGGGCAAGACGCGATCATAGACAAGCATGATGAACAGCGATGTCGAAAGCGACAGGACATTCGCCAGAACAGCCGCCAGCAGCACCTGGCTATAGGCCCAGCGATTGGTGGCCAGTGATATCCAGAACCAATGGCCCTGCTGGTGCTGCGCGGCAATATCGTCACGATGGCATGCGCGCAACAAAAGCGCATAGCCTGTATAGGCCGGGGCGAGCGCCGCGCGTGCGATGTCGCCCAGACCCTCTCCCAATGCCGGATCGTGAATGACCAGCCGTCCATCTGTATGCACTGCGACAAGCACCACAGCGCGTTCATTGGCCAGCAGCAGAATGGCAGGGGTCAGGCTTGGGTCGAAACTGGCAAGATCGCGCTGTCCGAAAGCGGCTTGCAGCCCTGCGCGTTTGGCCGCTGCGATCATGTCGACGATTGTTGTGACACCATCCCCGCGCGCTTGCGCAGATTGCAGTCCGGCAAGGGTCAAAGGGCGCTCAAGCCGGGCGCTTGCATAAAGCAAACAAGCCTCCAAAGCACTCGCTTCGGGGGCGCTTGCCTTCGGCCTGGCCTGGGGCATCGGCGGGACGGGGCGCGCATGGGTCACAACGCGGCTCCTCGCGCGAAAAAATACGCCAGGCGCAGGCAGTGACACTGAAAAATGCGCATGGAAACCTGCCGATAAATGCCGGACGCGTCATCGCCCTGCACATAGGTCGCAGATTTCCGTTGAGATACGGTTTACGCGCCAGCCACCCTTTCAGCTGCGCGCATAGACATCTTCATAGCGGATGATATCATCCTCGCCCAGATAACTGCCAGTCTGGACCTCAATCAGGACCATCGGCACTTTACCGGGGTTTTCCATGCGGTGAACCGCGCCGAGGGGAATATAGACTGACTGGTTTTCGGTCAGCAATTGCACGTCGTCATCAACGGTCACGCGCGCAGTGCCCTGCACCACGATCCAATGCTCCGAGCGATGAACATGACTTTGCAAGCTGAGTGCCGCGCCCGGATTGACGTGGATACGCTTGACCTGAAACCGGTCCGCCAGAATAAGCGTTTCATACCAACCCCAAGGCCGATGATCGACCGGAAGCTGTGTTGCCTGACGGGCACCCTTGGCTTTCAGCTCTGAAACAGCTTTCTTGACGTTCTGCACCTGGCTGACATCGGCAACCATGACCGCGTCATTCATCGCGACAGCGACGATATTCTTCAGACCAATCCCCACCAGCTCGATATTCTCATTCTCCGAGCGCAGCAGCGTGTTTTCGCAATCGAAAGCTGTGGCATTGGCCGAAAGCGCATTGCTCTGCGCATCCTGCGGGCTTTCCTGCCAGACGGCTTCCCAGCCGCCCAGATCGCTCCAATGACCATCGAACCGCACCAGCGAAACATTTCGCGCTTTTTCCATGACAGCGTAGTCGATGGAATCTTCCGGCACCTTGTCCCAGGCCGCCGCATCAAGCCTGCGAAAGCCCAGATCGGTGCATCCGCCGGCAATGGCGGCCTCGACCGCTTGCAGGATTTCCGGTGCATGGCGGCGGAAGGCATCGACCATGACATCAGCGCGCGACAGGAACACACCAGCATTCCACAAATGCCGCCCACTGGCGAGCAAAGTGGCGGCTTTATCCGCATCAGGTTTCTCGACGAAACGGACCAGCTGATGCACACCGGGTTCGGTCTGATCGCCTGCCTCCAGCCAGCCGAAACCGGTTTCGGCGCGCGTGGGGCTGATCCCGAACGTCA